>NZ_JBFTMK010000409.1:0-4601 GCF_056396965.1 Pseudomonas sp. 05N434 | reverse complement strand
GCACCGATCATCCGCAAGGACATCGCCGTTGCCGAGATGATCAAGTACACCTGCAACGTGTGGCACGCCACCAAGGTGACCTTCGCCAACGAGATCGGCAACATCGCCAAGGCTGTCGGCGTCGATGGTCGTGAAGTGATGGAAGTGGTCTGCCAGGACAAGACACTGAACCTGTCCCAGTACTACATGCGTCCTGGCTTCGCATTCGGCGGCTCCTGCCTGCCGAAAGATGTGCGCGCCCTGACCTACCGCGCCGGTTCCCTGGACGTCGAAGCACCACTGCTCAACTCGCTGATGCGCAGTAACGAGTCCCAGGTGCAGAACGCGTTCGACATCGTCTCCAGCCACGACAAACGCAAAGTCGCCCTGCTGGGCCTGAGCTTCAAGGCCGGCACCGACGACCTGCGCGAAAGCCCGCTGGTCGATCTGGCGGAAATGCTGATCGGCAAGGGCTACGACCTGAGCATCTACGACAGCAACGTCGAGTACGCCCGTGTCCACGGTGCGAACAAGGATTACATCGAGTCGAAGATCCCTCACGTCTCGTCCTTGCTCAACTCGAACTTCGAGGAAGTGATCAACAACTCCGACGTGATCATCCTCGGCAACCGTGATGAGAAATTCCGCGCCCTGGCACTGGAAGCACCGCACGGCAAGCAAGTGGTCGACCTGGTCGGCTTCATGTCTCAAGCCACCAGCGTCAGCAAGCGCACCGAAGGTATCTGCTGGTAACACGCCTGTAGGAGCTGTCGAGTGAAACGAGGCTGCGATCTTTCCCAGCTCACTTGAATCCCAAGCGAAAGATCAAAAGATCGCAGGCTTCGCCAGCTCCTACAGGGATTCTGGCGTTATCCAAACCGGGTGGCGCCAGTTTTCACAAGCCTGCCTTAACCCAATCGGGCTCCGCCCGAGATCGAGACGGATGCAGATTATGCACAGGCTAAAGCACGGCCTACTTCAGGCCGCCGGTTGGCTGTTTTACCTAAGTTTATTAATGGGCATCGCCCTGGCGTTGCCTCCGTCCACGTTCGACTCCGAGTCGAAGGACTTCATCTTCCTGATCGGTATCGTCGGTATCTGGCGCTACTCGATGGGTGCCACGCACTTTTTGCGCGGCATGCTGTTTCTGTACGTGGTCTACCCGCACCTGCGGCGCAAAGTGCGCAAGCTGGGCAAAGAGGCAGACCCGTCCCACGTGTTCCTGATGGTCACCAGCTTCCGTATCGACGCGCTGACCACCGCGCAGGTCTACAGCTCGGTGATCCGCGAGGCCATCGACTGCGGCCTGCCGACTACCGTGGTGTGCTCCATCGTCGAAATGTCCGATGAGCTGCTGGTCAAGAGCCTCTGGAAACGCATGAACCCACCGACACGGGTCAAGCTCGACTTCGTGCGCATTCCCGGCACCGGCAAGCGCGATGGTCTGGCCTATGGTTTCCGCGCCATCTCCCGCCACCTGCCGGACGACCGTGCCGTGGTTGCAGTGATCGATGGCGACACCGTGCTGGCCGAAGGCGTCGTGCTCAAGACCGTGCCGTGGTTCCAGCTGTTCGGCAATGTCGGCGGCCTGACCACCAACGAGTTCTGCGAAGTGCGCGGCGGCTACATCATGAGCGAATGGCACAAACTGCGATTCGCCCAGCGCCACATCAACATGTGCTCCATGGCCCTGTCCAAGCGCGTGCTGACCATGACTGGCCGGATGTCGGTGTTCCGCGCCACCGTGGTCACCAACCCGGACTTCATCGCCGACGTGGAAAGCGACTCGCTGCAACACTGGCGCCTGGGCCGCTTCAAGTTCCTGACCGGTGACGACAAGTCGAGCTGGTTCAGCCTGATGCGCCTGGGTTACGACACGTTCTACGTGCCCGACGCCGCGATCCATACCGTGGAACACCCGCCGGAAAAGAGCTTCATCAAGGCCAGTCGCAAACTGATGTTCCGTTGGTACGGCAACAACCTGCGGCAGAACTCCCGCGCCCTGGGCCTGGGGATGAAACGCCTCGGCCTGTTCACGTCAGTGGTGCTGTTCGATCAGCGCGTGTCGATGTGGACGTCCCTGCTGGGCCTGACGGTGGCGCTCATCGCCACCTTCAAGTACGGCACCGCGTTCATCCTGGTTTACCTGCTGTGGATCGGCATCACCCGCCTGATCCTGACCCTGTTGCTGTCCTGTTCCGGTCACCGGATCGGCCCGGCATACCCGGCCATTCTCTATTACAACCAGATCGTCGGCGCGCTGGTGAAGATCTACGTGTTCTTCCGCCTCGATCAACAATCCTGGACTCGCCAGCCCACTTCTCTGACCCGTGATCTCGCCAGCTTTCAACGTTGGTTCAACACCTGGTCGTCTCGGACCATGACCTTCTCCGCCGGCAGCATCTTTGTCGCCGTGCTGCTGATGATGGTCTGACCGAACTCGCCTGAATTAACTAGGAAATCGCCCATATGAATACCGCCGTCAACAGCAACGTAGTGCACGAATCCGAAGCCCAGCGCCAACACGCCCGTGTGAAAATTCCGGCCAAACTGCGTTTCTTCGGCCCTGACCGGACCCCGGTCGAAGCCCGGGTCATCGACCTTTCCGCCGGCGGCCTGGCGTTCAACGCCGGTCAGTTGCCGCTGAAGGTCGGCGATGTGCACAAGGCCCGCCTGCAATTCGTCATCGACAACCTCGGTCTGGCCATGGACGTGGAATTGCAGATCCGCTCCGTCGACCGCCAGACCGGCCGCGTAGGTTGCCAGTTCCAGAACCTGGAACCCCGGGACATTTCCACCCTGCGCCACCTGATTACTTCGCACCTGGCCGGTGACATCGTCAGCGTGGGTGAAATGCTCGCAACCCTGCAACGCGACAACTTCACCAAGGCGCGCAAGGTCAAGGACGGCGGTCATGGCATGACCGCGCTCGGCCGTCTGAAAGCGGTGACCTTCAGCGCCGGTATCTTCGTGGTCGGCCTGGTGGCGTTCGGTTTTATCTTCAAATCGGTGTACGGCATGTACTTCGTCAGCCACGCCCAGGCTGGCCTGGTCAGCGTGCAAGGCATGAACATCACCATGCCGCGCGACGGCACCGTGCAGAGCCTGATCAAGGCTGACGGCGTTGCCGCCAAAGGC
The DNA here is from genome assembly GCF_056396965.1 of Pseudomonas sp. 05N434. Lineage (NCBI taxonomy): Bacteria > Pseudomonadati > Pseudomonadota > Gammaproteobacteria > Pseudomonadales > Pseudomonadaceae > Pseudomonas > Pseudomonas sp. 05N434. The sequence continues at coordinate 1,484 of NZ_JBFTMK010000409.1, read as the reverse complement.
GCCCCGCTGGCGACCTTCAGCACCAGCATGCTCGACGTACTCAAAGGCCATCTGGACGAAAACCAACTGCAACCGTCCAAGGTTGAAGAGCTCTTCGGCAAGCAAATGACCGGCACCCTGACCTCCCCGTGCGATTGCACCGTGGCCCAGCAACTGGTGGCTAACGGTCAATACGCCAACAAAGGTGACGTGATCTTCCAACTGGTGCCACGCAATACCGAAGCCAACGTTGAAGCACGCTTCTCCTATCGCCAGTTCGGCGACGTGCGCCCAGGCACCACGGTCAGCTTCCAGATCGCCGGCGAAGACCAGACCCGTACCGGCAAGATCGTCAGCAGCACCAGCCTGAAAAGCGAAGACCTGTCATCCGATATCCGCGTGCAGATCAAACCTGACGAGCCGCTGGACAGCGCACTCGCCGGTCGCCCGGCGGAAGTGAACAGCACCCGTGGCCCGAACCTGAACTGGCTGATCAACAAAGCCATGGCCGCCGGTCTTTAAACAGAGGACATGCCCGTGACGACTCCACAAATCCTCAGAACACCGCGCACCCACATAGGATCACTGTGTGCAGTTGCACTGGCCGTAAGCCTGGCCGGTTGCGCCGGCCTGCCCGACCAGCGCCTGGCCAATGAAGCCCTCAAGCGCGGTGATACCACGCTGGCGGCGCAGAACTATCAGCAACTGGCCGACCTGGGCTACAGCGAAGCCCAGGTTGGGCTGGCCGACATTCAGGTCGACAGCCGCGACCCGGCGCAGATCAAAAAGGCCGAGGCGACTTACCGCGCCGCAGCCAGCGTCTCGCCGCGGGCTCAGGCTCGTCTGGGTCGCCTGCTGGTGGCCAAACCTGGCGCCACCGAAGCCGAACACCACGAAGCCGAGGCACTGTTGAAGAAAGCCGCGACCAATGGCGAAGGCAACACCCTGATCCCGTTGGCGATGCTGTATCTGCAATTCCCGCACAGCTTCCCCAACGTCAACGCACAGCAGCAGATCAGCCAATGGCGCGCCGAAGGCAAACCGGAAGCAGGTCTGGCCCAGGTGCTGCTCTATCGCACCCAGGGCACTTACGACCAACACCTGAATGACGTGGAAAAGATCTGCAAAGCGGCGTTGAACACCACCGACATCTGCTACGTCGAACTGGCCACGGTCTATCAGAAACGTGGCCAGCCCGAGCAACAGGCCGAGCTGATCAAGCAGATGCAGGCCGCTCACAGCCGTGGCACCGTCTCCGCGCAACGGGTCGACAGCGTGGCCCGCGTGCTGGGCGATGCGAGCCTGGGCAAGACCGACGAAAAAACCGCTCAGTCGCTGCTCGAAGGCATCGCCCCGGGCTACCCGGCGTCCTGGGTCAGCCTGGCGCAATTGCTCTACGACTTCCCTGAACTGGGCGACGTCGACACGATGATGAAGTACCTGGACAACGGCCGCGCCGCCGACCAGCCGCGCGCCGAACTGTTGCTGGGCAAGCTCTACTACGA
>NZ_JBFTMK010000408.1:0-4601 GCF_056396965.1 Pseudomonas sp. 05N434 | reverse complement strand
CATCGAGGTGTTCGACACGGCTGAAGGGCTTGAGCAGGAAGAGCCACACATGGACCTGCGCAGGTCGCTGGGTTTCAAGTCGCAGGTTCTGGATCGGGGTGCCATTGCCGATCTTGAACCCGCATTGGCCGGCAAATTCAGCCACGGTTTGCTGTTTCCCGATTGGCGTGCGGTCAGTGATACCAAAKGATTTATTGCGGCTCTGACGCAAAGCTTCATCGATCAAGGCGGCGCCCGGGTGCGTGCTGAAGTGAAGAGCATTGATGAAGTCGCCGACCGTGCCAGCGGCGTGACCCTTACAAGCGGTGCGCGTTACGCTGCCGATCATGTGGTGATCGCAGCCGGAATCGGCTCACGACAATTCTTCGGGCAAATCGGCGGCAGCGTGCCTCTGGCGGGCATTGCCGGTTATCAAGTGCTGCTTCCTCATTCCGGTGTCGAGGTGCGTCATTCGGTGATTTATGCCGATGGCGGTTTTTGCTTCGCACCGATGACCCGAGGCTTGCAAATAGGCGGAACGATCGAGTTCGCCGGCCCCAATGCGGAACCCAACTACAAACGCGCGGACATCATTCTGGAGAAGGCCCGCAGGATCCTTCCTCAGTTGAACATCGACGGCCTTGAATATGGCGTCGGTTATCGCCCGTTTCTGCCGGACACCAAGCCGATCATCGATGGTTGCGATCGGCTCAAAAACGTATTCCTTGCGTTCGGTCACGGGCAACTGGGGCTGACCCTCGGGGCAACGACCGGGCGACTGATTGCCGATATGGTCGCCGGACGCAAACCTGCCCAGGACCTGAGCCCATTCAGTGCCAAACGTTTTGCTTTCAATTGAGGCCCTTCATGAATTTCTACGACCTGCTTTACATCGACGGCCAATGGGTCAGCCCCGTCAAAGGCGGCAGCTTCGAGACCATCGACCCGAGCAATGAGTGTGTAATCACCCGCGTAGCCGCTGCGACCGCGCCGGACATCGACCGGGCGGTAAACGCCGCACGCCGTGCGTTTGATGAGGGCCCGTGGCCGCAGATGAGCGGGGCTGAGCGTGCCATTGTGCTGCGCCGGATCGCCGCCGGAATCCGCGAGCGTCAGCAAGCCCTGGCCGAGCTTGAGGTGCGGGACAACGGCAAGCCTTTGCCCGAAGCGCTGTGGGACATCGGCGACACGGCCGGTTGTTTCGAATTCTATGCCGATCTGGCCGAAGACCTCGACGGACATCGGGAGCAAGCGATTTTCCTCGCGGATGAACGCTTCAGCTCAATCGCCCGTAAAGAGCCCATGGGGGTCGCGGGCGCGATCATTCCCTGGAACTTTCCGATGCTGATGGCGGCCTGGAAAGTCGCTCCGGCGTTGGCGGCGGGTTGCTGCATGGTGTTGAAGCCCTCCGAACTCACGCCGCTGACCGCATTGGAACTGGCCGACATTGCCCATCAAGCCGGGTTGCCCGCCGGTGTGTTGAACGTCGTGACCGGCCTGGGCAACGAGGCCGGCGCACCGTTGAGTGAGCATCCGGGCATCGACAAGCTGGCCTTCACCGGCAGTGTGCCGACCGGGACGAAGATCATGCAGTCGGCGGCTCGCGACATCAAAAACATCAGCCTGGAATTGGGCGGCAAGTCACCGTTCATCATTTTCAATGACAGCGACATCGACGCGGCCGTCGAATGGATCATGTTCGGGATTTTCTGGAACCAGGGCGAAGTGTGCTCCGCGACGTCCCGCGTGCTGGTCCAGCGGGATCTGTACGAGCCGTTGCTCAAGCGCCTGGTCGAACAGAGCCGAAGCTTGAGCATCGGCAATGGTTTGAAAGAGGGGGTGTTGCTCGGGCCGCTGGTGAGCCGTGGCCAATACGACAAAGTGCTGCAAGCCATCGCCAAAGGCCAGGAGGAGGGTGCAACCTTGTTGTACGGCGGCACGCGTCCGGCCGACTGCGAAAAAGGCTACTTCCTGACGCCGGCGATTTTTGCCGATGTGCCCGAAGAGAGCTGGATCTGGAAAGAAGAAATCTTCGGCCGGGTAGTGTGCGTGCGTCCATTCGACGATGAGGCCGAGGCGCTGCGTAGCGCCAACGATTCACGCTTCGGCCTCGCGGCGGCGGTGATGTCTGCGGATATGCAACGGGCGGAGCGGGTCGCGCGCCGACTGCAGGCTGGTATTGTCTGGATCAACTGTTCGCAACCCACCTTCACCGAAGCACCCTGGGGTGGCTACAAACAAAGCGGGATCGGCCGTGAGCTGGGTGAGTGGGGCTTGAACAATTACCTGGAAACCAAGCAGATCACCCGTTATGACAGCCAGCAGCCTTGGGGCTGGTACATCAAATAGAGGAGGCCGAGATGCGCTGGAAGAAAACCCTGCAAATGGCCGACGTGCACTGCGAAGGCGAGATCGGCAAAGTCATTACCGGTGGTGTGCTCGACATCCCCGGCAAGACCATGCTCGACAAGATGAACTACATCAACGAAGTGGACGACAGCCTGYGTCGGCTGGTGGTGCTGGAGCCTCGCGGCTGCCTGCAAATGTCCGTCAACCTGCTGTTGCCATCCACCCGGCCGGAGGCGCAGGCCGGGTTCATCGTATTACAGGCAGACAAGGCTCACCCGATGTCCGGCAGCAATTGCATTTGCGTGGTCACCGCGTTGCTGGAACTGGGCATTTTGCCGATGCAGGAGCCGTCCACCACCGTGGTGCTCGACACGCCGGCCGGTCTGGTCACGGCGCGTGCCCAGTGTGCGGATGGGCGTTGTCTCAGCGTTTCGCTGGATATGGTGCCCTCGTTCGTCGAGCATTTGGGCGTGGTCATTGAAACCGCCGAGTATGGCCCGATCAAGGCTGACATCGCCTTTGGCGGGGTCTATTACGCGCTGGTGGATGTCGATCAGATCGGCTTGAGCATCGCTCCGGAAAACGCCCGTACGCTGGCCAGCGAAGGGGTGCGTTTGCGGCGGTTGATCAACGAGCAGGTGGTGGTCCGCCATCCGTTGATCAAAGAGCTGAATGAAGTCGCGTATGTGATGTTCCGCCATCGCCTCGACGACAAAGCCTGGCAAACCTGCACCACGTTGCCGCCCGGCCGGGTGGACCGCTCGCCGTGCGGAACTGGCAGCTCGGCGAACCTGGCGACCCTGAGCGCGCGCGGTCTGGTGCAGCCAGGCGACCAGCTCACTTCGCGCTCCACCATTGGCGGTGAATTCAAGGTCGAGTTGCTGGGCCTGACCGAGGTGGGGGATCGGCCTGCGGTGTTGCCGAGAATCACCGGGCGGGCCTGGGTGTATGGTCTGCATCAGATTGGTGTAGACCCGGACGACCCGCTCCGCGAAGGGTTCATGTTGAGCGACACCTGGGGCGAAGGTTTCTAACCGAGCCTTGGCTGATGCTAAAGTTGCGGGCCGGACAGACGTCCGGCCTGTATCGCTGAGAGCTGCCTGATGAGCAAAGACACCGCTGAAACCAACGCAAGCGTCAAGCGCCATGGTGGGCGCTACATTTACGAGGAGCTGCGCAAACAGATCCTGACGTTGAAGCTCAAGCCTGGCACGCCGCTGGATGAAGTGTCGTTGGCGGCGCAGTTCGGCTTGTCGCGTTCGCCTGTGCGCGACGCCCTGGCAAGGCTGATCAGCGAAGGGCTGGTGACGATTCTGCCCAATCGCACCACGTTGGTGACGCCGTTCGAGATCGAAGAGTTCCCTAACTACATCTCCGCCCTGGACCTGATTCAGCGTGCCGTCACAAGGCTTGCGGCGCTACAGCGTACTGACGAGGATCTGGCGCGTATCCGCGCCGCCGATGCCGCTTATCTGGAGGCCGTCAGTACCGGGGATTTCCAGGCGATGTCGGAAATGAACAAAGCTTTTCACATGACCATTGCCGAGGCCGGCAAGAACCCTTACTTCATCAGCTATTACGAGAAGCTTTTGGGAGAGGGGCAGCGACTGCTGCATCTGCATTTCGACTACATCATCAGCGCCGCCAGCACGAGTACGCGGTTGGGGCGTGACCATGACGAAATGATTGACGCCATCGCCGCGCGCAATCCGGATGAGGCCGAACAGGCCGCGCACGAGCACACCATGCTGTTTCAGCGGCGCTTCCTGGCCTACATGCAGCAGAACCTCACGGGAAGCATGTCGGTGAATTAGTTCGGGTGTTGGAGGCGGCATGGACGTCCGTCTCGCGGCGTTAGTATTTTTCCATTTACCCATCATTTCCCTTGAAAAAAATCAGTCTAAAAACCCCGACCCAGGCTTCGAATGGTTTGCTATTCTGAGGTTGTAGGTGAAGACGCAGACTGATGCGCAAAGGGATAGCGAGGAGGCGTGGGGCGCGCTCCCAAGGGTACACGGTTAGAAAGATCTCCGCGCTGAGATCCAGCCCTTATGCCGTGTGAGGCAGAACAGCCCAAAGCTAAAAATCCTGTTCTGTGAGAGGCCCGATAAACCTTGTAAGCCAGAGACCAGCGCTGGCCACCTACTCGATTTCCAAAGCCCGCCTTGTGCGGGCYTTTTCGTATTCGCCGTAGCAGCTGTCGAGCTTGCGAGGCTGCGTTCGGCTGCGCAGCAGTCGTGAATCCGGCCGACACGGTCTGCCTTGACACACCG
>NZ_JBFTMK010000407.1:0-4605 GCF_056396965.1 Pseudomonas sp. 05N434 | reverse complement strand
GACTATCGCCAGTTGTTCACCACGATTTTCGCCGACTACTACCTGTTCGACGAATTGGTACAAGGCGAGCAGAACGTTCCCGAAGACGCCAACCGTTACCTAGAACGCCTGGAAATCTCGCACAAGGTCTGCATCCGCGATGGCGCCTTCAGCACCACCGACCTGTCCACCGGCCAGCGCAAACGCCTGGCCCTGTTGAACGCCTGGCTGGAAGAACGCCCGGTGCTGGTGTTCGACGAGTGGGCGGCCGACCAGGACCCGGCCTTCCGGCGCATCTTCTACACCGAGCTGTTGCCGGAACTCAAATACCTGGGCAAGACCATCATCGTCATTTCCCACGACGACCGTTACTTCGATGTCGCCGACCAATTGGTGCGGATGGAAGGCGGCAAGCTCGTCGCGCAAAAAAAACCGTTGGCGACCGCCTGAACGATCCACCGCCGACTACGAGAGCCCCGATGAACGATTTGATCGATGATGATGTACTGGCGCTGTTGCTGGCCGATGCCGGTGATCAACCCCAAGGGATAACCGCCCGCGTCAACCAGCGCCCGGCGCCGCTGTCTTTCGCCCAGCAGCGGCTGTGGTTTCTCCAGCAACTGTCACCGGACAACGCCGCCTACAACCTGCCCCGTGTCATGCGCATCACCGGCCCCCTGGCGCCCCGGCGGCTGGAAACAGCCCTGAACAAGGTGCTTGAGCGTCACGATATTTTGCGCAGTGCCTTCGTCGAAATCGATGGTTGCGCCATGCAGGTGGTCGATGCGCAGGCAACACTGGTGCTCGACCATGAAGACCTGTCGGGCCTGTCGGACGAGGCCCGCGCCAACCGGATCGCGCTACGTATCGAGGCCCAGGCCGGCACGCCGTTCGACCTGCGCCAGGCGCCGCTGATGCGGGCAACACTGCTGCAGATTTCGGCCGACGAGCATCTGTTGCTGATGAACATGCACCACATCGTTTCCGATGCCTGGTCCAATGCCATTCTGATGCAAGACCTGACACGGGCCTTTGCCCAAGCCGGCAGCGGCGATACATCACCCTTGCCACGCCCGGCCATCCAGTACGCCGACTATGCCGCCTGGCAGCGTGGCGAATACCTGCACAGCGCAACCTGCGCCAGCAGCGCCGAATACTGGCAAGAGTATCTGGGGCAAACATTGCCGGCCCTCGATCTGCCGGTGGACTTCCCACGAAATGCCCGGCACGGCCACCCTGCCGGGCAGTATGACTTCAGTGTGCCCGCGCCCCTCGCGCAAGCCCTGAACCGCTTCTGCCAGCAGCAAAAACTGACGCCTTTCGTCGTGACCCTCGGGGCCTGGCAATTGTTATTGAGCCGCTACAGTGGCCAATACGACTTTACCGTCGGCGTACCCAACGCCACCCGCAATCGCAGCGAAACCCAGGATCTGGTCGGCTTTTTCGTCAGCTCCCAGGTGTACCGGGCGCGCATTGATCCGCTGCTGTCCTGCGCAGACTTTCTCCAGCGGCTGCGGCGCGAATCGCTGGCGGCACTGGACCATGGCGATTACCCGTTGGAATTGAGTTTCGACGCGTTGCAATTGCACGCCAGCGAACACGCCAATCCGTTGTTCCAGGTGCTGTTCAACTGGCGCACCGACACCGGGCAACCAGACCGGATCGACCTGGACGGACTGGCGCTGGAGTTCCTCGGCGCGGGTCCCAGCCAGGCCAAATTCGATCTGTCCCTGGACGTCGGCTATTCGCTCGAGGGCATCAGCGCGAGTCTCGAATACAGCCAGGACCTCTACGCCCCTGCCACCCTCGAACGCCTGGCCCGGCACTGGCTGAACCTGCTCCATGCACTCACGGAAGATCCGCTGCGTGCGCTCGGCGAATTGCCGCTGCTGGCAAGAGACGAACGCCAGGTTCAGTTGCAGCAGTGGAATCCGCCCGCGTCAGCCATGCCTGAGGACGGCGTGCATCAATTGTTCGAACGCCAGGCGCTGGCAACCCCCGACTCGGTAGCCCTGATCTTCAACGACCTTGAGCTCAGCTATGCCCAGCTCAACGCCGCCGCCAATGGCCTGGCCCACTCGTTGATTGCACAGGGTGTCGGACCGGAAGTGCTGGTGGGCATTGCSGTSGAGCGTTCGRCGCASATGATCATCAGCCTGYTGGCGGTGCTCAAGGCCGGYGGCGCCTATGTCCCGCTGGACCCCGATTATCCGCAGGAACGCCTGGCCTGGATGATTGAAGACAGTGGCCTGAGCGTGTTGCTGAGCCAGCGTTCGCTGCTTGATCGACTGCCATCGATGCCCGGCGTCCAGCGACGCTGCGTCGACGACATCGATGTCCGGGGGACGCTGCCCGCACTTGACCCGCCCTGCCGCACCACCGGCCAAAACCTCGCGTATGTGATGTTCACGTCCGGCTCTACCGGTCGCCCCAAAGGGGTCGGCATCACCCAGGCGGCGTTGACCCGTCACGCCCAGGTGGCGCTGGAGTTTCTCGGCCTGAGCGCACAGGACCGGTCCCTGCAGTTCGCCACGTTCAACTTCGATGCCTTTGTCGAGCAGCTTTACCCGGCGTTGATCTGCGGCGCCTCGGTGGTGCTGCGCGGGCCGGATATCTGGGACAGTGAAACCTGGTACCGCGAACTGCTCGACAAACAGTTCAGCGTCAGCGACCTGACCACCACCTACTGGAACATGCTGGCCAAGGACTTCGCCGCTGCCGGTCAGCGCGACTACGGTGCACTGCGGCAAGTGATCGTCGGTGGCGAAGCGATGCCACCGGAGGGCGTTGCGGCCTGGGGCAAGGCCGGGCTCGGGCACGTGAAGCTGCTGAACACCTACGGGCCGACGGAAACGACAGTCAGCGCCACGGTGCTTGATTGCAGCGACTACGTGACAGGGCATATCGCCCTGCCCAAAAGCATGCCGATCGGCCAGCCTCTGGCCGGACGGGCGATTTACCTGCTCGATGCCGGCGGCCAGCCAGTGCCAGTGGGTGTCGTCGGTGAACTGATGATTGCCGGCGACCTGCTCGCACGCGGCTACTTCAAGCGACCTGAGCTCACGGCCGAGCGCTTCATCCCCGACCCGTTCGATGTTCAGGGCGGCGGTCGTCTCTACCGCACCGGCGATCTGGCGCGCTATCGCGCCGACGGTGTGATCGAGTATGCAGGCCGGCTGGATCACCAGGTGAAGATTCGCGGCTTCCGCATCGAACTCGGGGAAATCGAGTCATGCCTGCTGCGATCGCCGCAGGTCCGCGAGGCGTTGGTGGTTGCCCGGGAAGGCGCGGTGGGTTTGCAACTGGTCGGCTATGTCGTGGCCCAAAGCGACTCGCTGAGCGAGCAGCAACAACTCGACCTGCGCGAAACCCTCAAGGCTGAGCTCAAGGCCAATCTGCCGGACTACATGGTGCCCAGCCATCTGCTGGTACTGGCCGCCATGCCGTTGAGCCCCAACGGCAAGCTCGACCGCAAGGCCCTGCCGCAGCCCGACCTCAGCCAGACGCAGCGCCACTTCATTGCCCCCGAAACGCCCCTGGAAAAGGCGCTCGCCGAACTCTGGCAAGAAGCGTTGCAGGTCGAGCGTGTCAGCCTCGACGACAACTTTTTCGAACTCGGTGGCCACTCGATTCTGGCCATTCAATTCATCTCGACCCTAAACGCGCGCCTGGGCATCAAACTGGCGCTGCAACACATGCTGGCTCATCCCAATGTCCAGGCACTGGCCAGATTCATCGCCCTGGAGCATCAGCAGCATGTGCAATGCGTGGTCGAACTCAACGCCTCGACAGCGTCGGCGCCGCCGCTGTTCTGCCTGCACCCCAGCGGCGGTATCGTGTTCTGTTATCAGCCGCTGGCGAAAAAACTCAGTGCCCATGCCCGGACCTTCGGCGTGATGCACAAGGGCTTTGCCGACAAAGACTCGAACGCTCAGACATGGGCCGAGATGATTGCCGACTACAGCGCACAGATCGTCGAGAAGCAGCCACACGGCCCTTACCGATTGATGGGCTGGTCATTGGGGGGCGCGATTGCCATGGACGTCGCCGCCCACCTGGAGCGCCAGGGCAAGGAAGTGACCTTCCTCGGCCTCGTCGACAGCACATTGCCCGAACATGCCTTGCCCGCCGACCTGCCGCGCAAGCCTCTGGAAGAAGACAACCCGAACCACCTCAGCGCGGAAAACGAACTGCTGGCAGCACTCGAAGTCTTCAACCTGATGTTCGCGCATCTGGAACCGGCGGCGGCGAGCTTCATCGCCCGGAACCCGACGGCCGACCTCAAGACCTTCTATCGCTGGGCCAGCGAACAGACGGCCACCGGCGAGCAAGAGATGATCGCGACCCTGGAAGGCATCAAGCAGGAAGTCATGAACGCCCAGGCCTATGCGATTCACGATCGCCTGGTGGACGCGTTCAATGCCTTCTCGCTGCCGCCGCTCAAGGTCAAGGCCAGTTGCTGGTGGTCGCTGTCGCATAAAACCCTGGAGCAAGTGCTGTATTCGGAACAACTGCTCAGGGCCCACAACGTGACAGGCCAATTGCACACCTCGATCCACTCACCACTGCCGCACCGCAGCATGATCTACAGCGAGTCGCTACTGGAGTCGTTTACCGAAGTGCTCC
>NZ_JBFTMK010000406.1:0-4614 GCF_056396965.1 Pseudomonas sp. 05N434 | reverse complement strand
CAACAAAAGCGAGGTGAAATCATGTCTGGTAATCGTGGTGTCGTGTATCTCGGCGCAGGCAAGGTCGAGGTGCAAACCATCCCCTATCCGAAAATGGAAGACCCGCGCGGCAAGCGCATTGACCATGGCGTGATCCTGCGCGTGGTTTCGACCAATATCTGCGGCTCCGACCAGCATATGGTGCGTGGCCGGACCACGGCCCAGGTCGGGCTGGTGCTTGGCCATGAGATCACCGGCGAGGTCATCGAGAAGGGCCGTGACGTGGAAAACGTGCAGATCGGTGACCTGGTATCAGTGCCGTTCAACGTCGCCTGCGGCCGTTGTCGCAGTTGCAAGGAGCAGCACACCGGCGTCTGCCTGACGGTCAATCCGGCGCGCCCCGGCGGTGCCTATGGCTATGTGGACATGGGTGACTGGGTTGGCGGCCAGGCCGAATATGTGTTGGTGCCGTATGCCGACTTCAACCTGTTGAAGCTGCCCGACCGCGACAAGGCAATGGAGAAAATCCGCGACCTGACCTGCCTCTCCGATATCCTGCCGACCGGCTACCATGGCGCGGTGACCGCCGGTGTCGGCCCTGGCAGCACGGTGTATATCGCCGGCGCCGGTCCGGTCGGACTGGCTGCCGCCGCCTCTGCCCGTCTGCTGGGTGCGGCGGTGGTGATAGTCGGCGACGTCAATCCGCTGCGCCTGGCGCATGCCAAGGCCCAGGGCTTCGAGATCGCCGACCTGACCCTGGACACTCCGCTGCACGAGCAAATCGCCAACCTGCTCGGTGAGCCGGAAGTCGATTGTGCGGTCGATGCGGTCGGCTTCGAAGCCCGTGGCCACGGCCATGACGGCGCGCAGCACGAGGCCCCGGCCGATGTGCTCAACGCGCTGATGGGCGTGGTGCGGGTCGCCGGCAATATCGGTATCCCCGGTCTGTATGTCACCGAAGACCYGGGTGCGGTCAATAAAGCCGCCAAGCATGGCAGCCTGAACATCCGTTTCGGCCTCGGCTGGGCCAAGTCCCACAGTTTCCACACCGGCCAGACCCCGACGATGAAGTACAACCGTCAGCTGATGCAGGCGATCATGTGGGACCGGATCAAGATTGCCGAGGTCGTCGGCGTGCAGGTGATCAGCCTGGACGACGCGCCGCGTGGCTACCACGAGTTCGATGCCGGGGCGCCGAAGAAATTCGTCATGGATCCGCACAAGCTGTTTACCGCGGCCTAAGGAATGGGTTGGGACAAGGGCAGCTTTGAGCTGCCCTTTTTTATGGCCGTTTATAACGTAAGAAACAGCGCCGAGGTCCAGACTCGGGATTGATCGCGCTGCCGGGCGCAGATGAATAATGGATGTTCACGCCCCTGCTCCAGATTCAACCGGGCAAGCTCGATTTGCCCTTGCAGTTCACGAGGCAGCGGCGCAGCGGTTGTCCTTTCGAGGGACACCTTCAACTCCGCGCCCGGCAACTCTTCACTCACTTGCGATTGCACCAGCAACTCATCGCCGGACAACTCCATCAGCACCGTCGGCGCATGCACGTAAGGTTGCGGTTCAGACGGGTCGCCGACCTTGATGTAGTTATCGATGCGGCTATGAACCTGCAGCGTGGCGCCGGCCAATTGCGACAAGTCGATTTCGATGCTGTCGGTGTCGCCGTTGGTGTCGGTGCGAAAGGCCAGAACCGTTGCATCCTTGCGCCATACAGTTTGTTCGGGGTGATCGAGACCCAAGGCGCGAAAGCCGTTGATGACCGCACCCGTCACGCGAATCTCGCCGGTCCAGTAGGCGCCGCGATAACGGTCCTTGATCCTTGCGCCGCCCAGGCGCAGACGAATACGTTGGCTGGAAAAACCCAATTCCTGATGCAGGTTGCGCGACCAGATCAGTTTGTCGCCATCGAACAGATCGACCTGCTCCCAGCCCGCCTCTCCGAGCAGTCGATAGTCCAGCGTGGCATTTGCATCGGCGGTGAACACTTCACCCATGAAATGCTGGCCCTGGCGCAGGCTGGCAAATGAACGCTCGCCGGTGGTGGCAAAAGTGCGACGGGCGCGAAGTGCCTTGCCAACACTGGCTCGATCGAAGGCCTCGGCCACCACGCCAGTCAGCCCGCCGCGAGAGCCGAACACCGCCGTGGCCGGAACACCACCGCCACAACGCCCCTGATGCTCATCGCTGTTCGCCGCGGCACCCACTCGATAGCCACGCTGAAGCGCTTCGGCGTAGACCCAATGGAACTGCCCCCAGGCCGAGCCGACCTCGATCAGGCGCTCCAGCTCCGGATGGTGCCAGTCGAGGTTGCAACGGCGTCCGCCGACGTGAGGCATCATCAAATGCCCTTCGGGGTCCTTGGCATAGGCGGCATACAACTCATCCACCGGCCAGGCACCCGGCTTGATGGTGCCGGCGGTGAACTCGTTCCACTCGAAAGAACGCACCAGCCGACCTTGATTGTCGAAGGGAAACTCGGGTTTGCGGTCATGCAGGAACACCACATTACGGTCGCCGCCCGCGCAAGAGTTGCCGCACCATTCGGTGCCGGGATAGCAAACAAATCGTCCTGGTTCATTGAGTTCGTGAATCAGGTTGACCGCCTGATCCCAGCGCTGCTCAGTGATATTGAAATCATTGGCGGTGTAACCGAGGACATCGAGCCCGGCGACATCGCGACCGTAGCTGAGGTTGTACAAGGTGTCGTTGGTGCCCACCGTGTCATCGGAGTGCACATGCAGGTCGGCGTACAGCGGGCGCAATGCAGTGCCAGCCGGATCGACCGTGACAAACGCCCGAGCGGCACGCACAAAAGGTACCGCCACCTCGGCCGACAAGCGCCACTCCCCCACCGCACCAAGATCAAAACCTTCAAGCCGGGCAGTCGCCCAACCTTCAGCCGCCAGGGTGAACGGTTGTTGTCGCTCCCCCCCTTCGGGATCAACCAGAGTCAGGACACCTTGGAGCGGCAAGTTGCGGCAGGTGTTGCCCCAGGCATCATCCACCCTGAGCAGTACGTCGAACGCCTCACCCGCGCTGACCAGGCGAGGCACGATCAACTGCACGCTTTGCGCCGGTCCCGGCACGATGTTCAGCAGCGGGTCACCCGGCACCTCGGCAAATTTCGAGCTGCCCAGCGGGTCGATGAACAAACGGAAACGGAAGTCCTTCTCGACAAAACTCTGCACCCGCGTACCCGCGCCGCCCTGACGACGATCGCCCAGGCGAATGATTATTTTGTCTCCCGGATTCAGGTAACCGTCGATGATGTCGATGATGATCGCTTTCTGAAACGGCCGTTCATGCCCCTTCTGGTCGAAGCGCACTTTCAGATGCTGCACAGAGGCCTGGCTCTGGCCAGGGACCAGCTCGCCTGCCTGATATTCGGCGCTGACATAGTTGGGGCCAGTCGGATTCGAGGTCTGGAACAAGGCCCAGTCGGAGTAGAACTTGAAGGCCAGTTTCAGCCAGGCGCCGTCCGCAAGGCCGCTGCCGCCGACCTCGTAGACCAGGGTAATTTCATCCCATTGGCCGGCAATCAGCGTGTCACGATCACAGTGGATGCTGCCCAGAAACGGGCGTTGTTTGTTGCGTTCGTAGAGGCCTTGAGGGGCAATGTAATACCCGGCTTCGCGGGGATCGAAAACGTTACTCACATGACACCTCGTGCAGTGGTCCACTGAAGGTTTGAAGGGGGTTGAAGTCAAATGACGATGCTTACTGCACTCGCCATTTCTGGTAATGACGCTCGATACGCCTGAACACAAAACTCTCCATCAGCCAGGCAATCAGGCCGATCACAACAATGCCCAGCAGCACCTGGCTGCTGTTGCCGATCTGCCCACCCGTCGACACCATCCAGCCGATGCCCTGGGACGCACCGATCATTTCCGCCGCGACCAATGCCCTCCAGCCCTGGCTGAAGCCGATGCGCAACGCCGCCGTCACGAAGGGCAGCGAGGCCGGCAGGTAAACGTGGGCCAGCAGTTGCCAGCGGTTGGCGCCCAAGGTGCGTGCCGCACGGACTTCACCGCCGCGGATACTCTGCACGCCCTCCTGAATGGTCACGGCCATGGGGAACATCGCGGCGATGAAAATCACCAACACGATGGAGACATAGCCCAAGCCAAAAATGATCATGATTAGCGGTGCCCAGGCGATCGGCGGGATCGCCATGAACAGGCTGTTGAGCGGCGAGATGAAATCGCGAAAACGCGAGGACAGGCCACCGGCAGTACCCAGCAGAATCGCGACGATCACCGCCGCGCAAAAGCCGCCAACCTCTTCAAGGACGCTGGCCCGCAGGTGCTGCCACAACGAACTGTCGCCCAGCCAGCGCACAGCCTCGCGGGCAACATCCCATGGCTGCGGCAGGATGTAAGTGGGAAAGCGGCTGGCCAGGGCCATCCAGATCAACAGCAGGAATGGCAGTGACGCCCATCCCCAATTCGGTTTTGGCAAGGACATGACAGACTCAGTGCGAGGCTTTTTGCAGGTAGGAGGTATCCACGATCTGTTCGGTCTTGAGCGTGGTATCGATAAAACCCAGGTCGTGGGAGTAATTCATCAGGCGCTGGATGAATTGAATATCCGCAGGCTGCAAGTCCGCTGACCAGCCCAACCGGGTAC
>NZ_JBFTMK010000405.1:0-4624 GCF_056396965.1 Pseudomonas sp. 05N434 | reverse complement strand
GGTGCTGCCAGCCCGGCATGCGCTGGAGGCGACCATTCGTCGCGACTATCCGTCCATCGAGCTGCGTTCGGTCAAAACCTACGCCGAGGCCAGGGCGCTGGTCGAAAGCGGCGAAGCCTACGCCACCATCGAGAATGAAACCGGGGCGCAGCTCTATCCGTCAGGGCAGCTCAAGGTGGGCGATACGGTGGAGGGTAAATGGGAAGCTGATCATCTGGCGCTACGCAAAGGGCAGCCGCAATTGTTGAGCATCCTCAACAAGGCGCTCGAAGCGTTTCCGCCTGCCGAATTACGCGCGATTCGCTTGAAGTGGCTCGATGGCATTGTTCCCGTACAGACACCTTCGACCTGGCAGCAAATAACCGAATGGGGCTGTTGGAGCGTTTTTTTCGCCAGTGTTTTTGCGCTGCTATCCCTGCTGTGGAACCGGCGACTCACGGTGTTGATCCAGCAACGTCGGGACGCGGAAAAAGATCTCAATGACCAGCTCGCCTTCCAGCATGCCTTGATAGACGCCATGCCCGATCCGATGTTCGTGCGTGATCTGGAGGGGCGCTTGATCATGTGCAACAAGAGTTATGAAGAGGGGTTGTCGACCCGTTTCGACCAGATTCAGGGGCGTCGACTGATCGAACTCGATGTCTTGCCCAAAGAAACCGCCGAGCAACTGCACGCCGAGTTCATGGCCCAGCTCGGTACGCGCAAGACCCGCTTCAGCGAACGTCAGTTGATGTTCAAGGACGGCGTCAGGGACATCTATCAGTGGACGGTGCCGTTTTACAGTGCCGACGGTCAATTGCGAGGACTGCTGGGCGGATGGACCGATCTGGCCAAGCGGACAAGGCAGGCGTAAAGCGCAATGCCTGTAGCAGCTGCCGAGCCTGCGAGGCTGCGTTCGGCTGCGCAGCAGTCGTAAAACCTGCTTGCAAGGTCTGACTGAAGCACCGCGTGGCCTGGATTCACGACTGCTGCGCAGCCGAACGCAGCCTTCGGCAGCTGCTACAAGGAATGCGTCTCGGGTGAAAGGGTTTAAACGCGGCTGTTTTTTTACTGTCATCTTTTCCGGGCATGCTTTATCCACCAGAGGCGCCGGTGCGCCTGCCGTTGGAATCCAGAACTTTCTTCTCGGGCCTGGGGTCATTTACTGTGGATACGCCCCAGGCACTTTGTTTGCGGACTATTGAGTGGTGATCGAGATGGAAAGTATCAGTCTATTGCTCGGCGAGGCTCTGAGCCCGTACCAAGTCACGTTGACCCCATCGGGTGCCCATGGCGAATGCCTGGTGACGCTCAAGAGTGCGACCGGCGCTATCGTGGTCGAACGGCTGTTCAATCAGGCCCAGTTAACCGATAAACGTCTGCTGACGGATGTCGTCGACGGCTTGCACCGTGACGTGCTGATCGCTGAAGGACGCCTGGAGCCCTGTGTTATCGCGGCGTTGCGCAATGCTGCTCAGGACAAGCGCCTGGCCAGCCGAAATTGAAGTGTTTTTTGTGGGAACCTTCCTGCGCCAAGGTCAGTCAGACCATGTGACGGCAGGATCAAGCATTGTGCTCCGGTGCTTGTAGCTTGCTGCTACGGGTCTGTAATACAGGCCACGTTTAACCCCGAGTTGTCTCCCCACTTCTCGGGGTTTCTTTTTGCCTGCGATTTGTCATTGCGTGGCCTGATGCTCGAAAAAGGCCTTGGTTTCTTCCAGGTAATTCTTGCGTCTTTGCGGGTCGAGCCAGTCGGCATACAACGGGTCCAGGTGCTCGCGGGGCAGGGCGCGCAATAGTCGGTTGATTTCACTGATCGCCTGTCGACCCAGGGGCGTATTCGAGCAACCGATGTACACGGGCATGTAGTTGCCCGTGCCTTTGACCGGGTAGAACTCCAGTTGCTCATCGGCCAGGTTTTCCTGATGGGCCTGATAGCGGATTTCCGGCCAGTAACCCAATACCACCTGCAAACGACCCAAGCGTTGCATCTGCAGCAGGCTGCCGAGGGCGTCATTGCCATAGTGGGGCGTCAGCGCGCCGGCTGGCGCCTGTTGCAGCAGTGTGTCGAGGAACTCACCGTAACGGCGCTCGGCGATCACACCGACTTTCTGTCGACCGCTGGCCAACAGGGCCGCCAGATCGACTTCACCGTTGGAAAGAAACGGCTCCAGCACCGACCGATCTTCACGTCGGATCACCAGCCCATTGCTGACCACCCGGAAGGCCGGAATGGAATACGTGATCCACTGTTCGCGCTCCCTGCTCCAGACCAGCGAGGGGTCGCAGGTAAAGGATTCTTCGTGAAGCATCTGCATGCCGCGGGCGCGATTGACCCGTATCAGGGTATGTTCGTACTGCGGCATACCGGCGATCAGCAGGGGCATCAGTTGGTCAATGACGCCCTGGCCTTTTTTCGGGCCTTCGAAGATCGTCAGTGGCGGCAGGTCGCGCAACAGCCAGAACAAATGCTCCTTAGGTTGCGCCAGGGCCGGGGATATCAGGCCCGACAACAGCCCGAGCGCCGCCAGCAGGCGCCCGATGCCGGCGTAATCGAGGACAGATGAAAGCAGGCGATTCAGCTTAGATGGCCCCGTCTTCACGCAGTCGTGCGATCTGTGCCGGGTCGTAGCCCAGATCGTGGAGGACTTGCGCATTGTGTTCACCCAACTGCGGCCCGACCCATTCCGAGGTGCCGGGTGTCTCGGAAAGCTTCGGTACGATGCCGGGCATCTTGAAGTCCTTGCCGTCGGGCAGCTTGGCTTGCAGGAACATTTCCCGGGCCAGGTATTGCGGATCGCTGAACATGTCTTCGGCGCTGAAGATCCGGCTGGCGGGAACGTCGGCCTGGTTCAATTGCTCGATCACCGCGTCCAGTGGCAGTGAGTTGACCCAGCGATCGATCACCCCGTAAATCTCGTCGCGACGGCTGTCACGCCCGTCGTTGCTGGCCAGCACTGGGTCGTTGGCCAGATCCTCGCGGCCGATGATCAGCATGAATCGCTTGAAGATCGCATCGCCGTTGGCGCCGATCTGCACGTGTTTGCCATCGGCGCTGGTGTGGATGGAGGAGGGTGTGATGCCCGGCATGATGTTGCCGGTGCGTTCGCGGATGAAGCCGAACACATCGAACTCCGGGACCATGCTTTCCATCATGGCGAAGATCGCTTCATACAGCGCCACGTCCACCACTTGCCCCAAACCGCCGTTGACCTCGCGATGACGCAAGGCCATCAGTGCGCCGATCACGCCCCAGAGCGCGGCAATCGAGTCGCCGATGGAAATCCCGGTGCGCACTGGCGGCCGGTCCTCGAACCCGGTGATGTAGCGCAGGCCACCCATGGACTCACCGACCGCACCGAAGCCCGGCTGATCTTTCATGGGGCCGGTCTGGCCAAAGCCCGAGAGCCGCACCATCACCAGTTTCGGGTTCAGTGCGTGCAAGACTTCCCAGCCCAGGCCGAGCTTTTCCAGCACGCCGGGGCGAAAATTCTCAATCAGGATGTCCGCTTCACTGAGCAGCTGTTTCAGGATCGCCAGGCCATCGGGGTGTTTCAGGTTCAGGGTCAGGGATTTCTTGTTGCGCGCCTGAACGAACCACCACAGCGAGGTGCCTTCATACAACTTGCGCCATTTGCGCAACGGATCACCGCCGTCCGGTGACTCGATCTTGATCACTTCGGCGCCGAATTCGCCGCAAATACGCGAGGCAAACGGCCCGGCAATCAACGTACCCAATTCGATGACTTTCAGACCCGAGAGCGGTTTATTGGAGAACGGCATGCGAAATCCTGTAGGACAAAGGCTGAGCGAATACAGCGTTTTATCATAGGCCGACATCCATCGCCCAAAGTTGATTCGCCTTCAATTCGTTGATTGCCCTCTTGCATCGGTTAGACTTGCCGCCTTTCCCCGTATCAAGAAGCCCGTTCATGGCCCAGCCGTCCACGACCTACAAGTTTGAACTGAACCTCACCGACCTCGACCGCAGCGTCTACGAGAACGTGAAGCAGACCATCGCCCGTCACCCTTCGGAAACCGAAGAGCGCATGACCGTGCGGCTGCTGGCCTACGCCTTCTGGTACAACGAGCAGCTGTCTTTTGGCCGCGGTCTGTCAGACGTGGATGAGCCGGCGCTGTGGGAAAAGAGCCTGGACGACCGTGTCCTGCACTGGATCGAAGTCGGCCAGCCAGACGCCGACCGCCTGACCTGGTGCTCGCGCCGCACCGAACGCACCAGCCTGCTGGCCTACGGCAGCCTGCGTGTCTGGGAAGGCAAAGTGATCCCGGCGATCAAGACCCTGAAAAACGTCAACATCGCCGCCGTGCCCCAGGAAGTGCTGGAAACCCTGGCCAAGGACATGCCGCGCGTTATCAAGTGGGACGTGATGATCAGCGAAGGAACGATTTTCGTCACCGACGACCGTGGTCAGCACGAAGTCCAGTTGCAATGGCTGGCCGGCGAACGCGGCTGATTATTCGCCGCTTGGCCGCGTCACCCGGTTTTATCCTACGTATTCAAGAGAAGCACCTGTCACCCCATGCGCATCGAACCTCGCCTGTTGCCCGACACCCTGCCATTCCTCGGTGATATTCCACCGCTGCTGACCCGCCTTTACGCGGCGCGGGGCGTGCAGTCCGAGGC
>NZ_JBFTMK010000404.1:0-4629 GCF_056396965.1 Pseudomonas sp. 05N434 | reverse complement strand
CCCGCTGCCGATGCTGCCGAAGATGTTGCCTTCCACATGCTGCGCCTTCGGCAACATCGCCGAGACGCTGTTGCGCAGCGCCGGAATCCCGCTCGAACCGCCGGTGAAGAACACCGTATCTACCTGATCGACCCGCACATTCGCGTCGTTCAGCAATTGGGTCACGCTGTTGCGCACCCGCTCCAGCAAGTTGTCGATGGCTGATTCGAACAGCGCACGAGTCAGTTCCACACTCAAACCGGGCTCGATGCGGTCCAGCGGCACATGACGGCTGTCGGCGTGGGTCAGCTGGATCTTGGTCTCTTCCACTTCCATCGCCAGCCAGTGCCCGGCGCGCTGGTCGATCAGCTTGAACAGGCGATCGATGCCGCCGGTGTCTTCAATGTCGTAACGCATGCTGCCCAGGGCCAGGGTCGATTTCTGCGAGTACACCGAGTTGATGGTGTGCCAGGTCGCCAGGTTCATGTGATGGCTGGTGGGCATGTAGGCGCCGCTCTTCATCCGGCTGCCGTAGCCGAACAGCGGCATCAGGCCTTGCAGGCTCAGCTGTTTGTCGAAATCGGTCCCGCCGATGTGCACGCCGCCGGTGGCGAGGATGTCGTCATGACGGTTGTCATGTCCGCGTCGCTCAGGGGACAGGCGCACCAGCGAGAAGTCCGACGTACCACCGCCGATGTCGACGATCAGTACCAGCTCTTCCTTTTCGATGGTGGATTCATAGTCGAACGCCGCTGCAATCGGCTCGTACTGGAACGAGACGTCCTTGAAACCAATGGCGCGGGCTACGTCCACCAGGGTGTTCTCGGCTTCCTGGTCGGCCAGTTCATCGTCATCGACGAAAAACACCGGACGGCCCAGCACCACTTCCTCGAACTCCCGACCGGCAGCGGCTTCGGCGCGCTTTTTCAACTGGCCGATGAACAGCCCGAGCAGGTCCTTGAACGGCATCGCCGTGCCGAGGACGCTGGTGTCGTGCTTGATCAGCTTGGAGCCCAGCAGGCTCTTGAGCGAGCGCATCAACCGGCCTTCGTAACCTTCCAGGTACTCGTGCAGCGCCAGCCGGCCGTACACCGGGCGGCGTTCTTCCATATTGAAGAAGACCACCGAGGGCAGGGTTATCTTGTCGTCCTCCAGCGCGATCAGCGTTTCCATGCCGGGGCGCAGCCAGCCGACGGTGGAGTTGGACGTGCCGAAGTCGATACCGCAGGCACGGGCTGGAGATGCGKTTTTCATGTCTTTCAAGTTCCGGTTAAAAAACGGCCGCGCAGTGTATGTCAGTGCGGCGCAGATTCGAAGGCCGACTATCTGTTAAATCACATTGATCTACGCTTGAAAGATGCGCCATCACCCCCAAACTTCCCTGCATAGGTTTGGCAATCCTTGGGCGACAGCAAGAACTGCGCCTGGCTGCCGATAAACTACTGATGCGCTGCCCGGTCACAAAATTGAGATTGATCAATCAAGACGCTGTAAACCAGAGCATGCTGTACCGAGTGGCGCGATTTCGATAATGGATGGTGATTCCCTCGATGGACTTCAAAGACTATTACAAGATTCTCGGCGTGGAGCCGACTGCGGACGATAAGGCGATCAAGGCCGCCTATCGGAAGCTGGCGCGCAAATACCACCCCGATGTCAGCAAGGAAAAGGACGCCGAGGCCAAGTTCAAGGACGCGTCGGRAGCCTATGAAGCGCTGAAAAGCGCCGACAAGCGCGCCGAATACGACGACTTGCGCAAATACGGTCACCACGGCCAGCCGTTCCAGGGCCCGCCGGGTTGGCAGAGTCGTGGTGGTTTCGGAGGCGGTGGTCAGGACACGGGCGATTTCTCGGACTTCTTCAGTTCGATCTTCGGCAACCGTGGTTCGGGTTTCGGTGGTGGTGGACGGTCGGGCCATAGCGCCGGTCGTCGAGGGCAAGACGTGGAAATGGAATTACCGGTTTTTCTGGAAGAAACCCTCTCGACCGAATCGAAGAAGGTCAGCTTCCAGGTGCCGCAGTACAACGCTGCCGGCCAGCATGTCAGCAACACCAGCAAAAGCCTGAACGTGAAGATCCCCGCCGGCGTGACCGACGGCGAGCGCATCCGCCTCAAGGGGCAGGGTGCTCCGGGCATCGGTGGCGGGGCCAATGGCGACCTGTACCTGACCATTCGTTTTGCGCCGCACCCCAAATTCGATGTCGAAGGCGAGAACCTGATCATCACCTTGCCACTGGCACCGTGGGAACTGGCACTGGGGACCGAAGTCGCGGTGCCGACCCTGACCGGCAAGATCAACCTCAAGGTTCCGGCCGGCAGCCAGAATGGCCAGCGCATGCGCGCCAAGGGCCACGGCCTGATGCACAAGGCCGGGCACCGTGGTTACCTGTTCGTGCAGCTCAAGGCGGTGATGCCGAAGAAACTCGACCATGACGTCAAGGCGTTGTGGGAGGAGTTGGCGAAAAAAGCCGCTTTCGATCCGCGAGAGAATTTTTGATTCCGAGATAAGGAGGAGCCCAATCATGAGCGACCCCGTGATCGTTCTATTGGACCTGGCAGAATTCTGTGAGGCGACCGAGTTGTCGGACGTGCATGTGATCGAGATCGTCGAACACGGCATCCTCGAACCACAGGGTACAGAGCCCAAGGATTGGCGTTTCACCGACTACGAACTGGTTTTGGCCAAGCGCGCCGCCAAGCTGCGGCGCGACCTGGAGCTGGAATGGGAAGGTGTCGCCCTGGCGCTGGACCTGCTTGACGAGGTCCAGCAACTGCGGGCCGAGAACCGCATGCTCAAGCAGCGGTTGGGGCGCTTGGTGATCGAATAGCTGTAAACACTAAACCTGTGGCGAGGGGGCTTGCCCCCGTTGGGTTGCGTAGCGACCCCAAATCCGGTCATCGCGGTTTTTCAGACTGACCGCATGCGTCGATTTTACGACTGCTGCGCAGCCGAACGGGGGCAAGCCCCCTCGCCACAGCGGTCCCAAGGCGTTACACCTTCCTGGGCAACACCACGCTAAACAGTGTGCCCTCAGCCTCGCTGGAACTGACCTCGATCGTCCCTTGATGGGCATCAACCACTTCCTTGACGATGAACAGCCCCAGGCCAAGGCTGGTGCTCGGCCCGCCGAGTTCTTCGTCGGCACTGCGTACCAGTGGATCGAAGATTGTGCCGATGACCTCGGGCGGAATCGGCGCACCGTCGTTGTGCACGGTGAGCCGAACGCTGTCCGTTTCACCCCTGAGGCTCAGCTTGATCACGCTGTGGTTCGAACCGTGCTGCAAGGCATTGCCGATCAGGTTCTGCAGCATTTGAGCGAGCCTTCGGCCATCCCATACACCCCGGGTATCGCCTTCGACGCTCAGTGTCGGATCACATTGCGGATGAGCAGCGCAAGCCTGGGCAATCGCTTCGCGCGCCGTCTCGGCCAGGTCCATGGGCGCCGGTTCGATTGGCAGGCGCTTGCCCAGGCGACTGCGCACCAGTTCCAGCAAATCGCTGACCAGCACCGCCATGTTCCGCGCGCCATCCTTAATATTGTTGGCACAGGCCAAAGCATCGCCTTCAAGCGTTGCTTTACGCAGCAGTAACTCGGCGGACATGCTCACTGCCTGCAATGGCGCTCGCAAGTCATGCCCGAGTATCGCCAGAAACAGATCCCGTGAATGGTTGACCTGTTCGGCATAGGCGGCGGTGGATTCGGCGAGGGCCTCATCGATGGCTTCGTTGAAACGGATCATGTCCCGGAAATAGGTCAGGTCCGGTGACTCCAGGCTGTCGACCCACAACCGAATCACACAGGCCCGCAAATGGCGGAACTCGCTGGTCATTTGCACCAGGTCGAAGCCCACGGTATGCCGCAGTTCGCCATGGCTGGCACCCGCTTCATCCAGGCTTGGGGTTTTCTCCGGGCCTTCGCCCTTGGCCTTGGCGAGCTGTTCGCTGGCGGTTTGCGCGGTGGTCATGTCCCGCGCTGCCGCCAGCAGAATGGCCTTGGCGTGATCGCGCAAGGCTGCTCGATCCATGCACTCGGCCGCCGGGGTGATCGTTCTGGCGAACTGTTCCCATTCATCGACGATACGGTCCACGTGTTGCCTGATGAATTCGGATAAGCGCATGGCCGTTACCTGCCTGGAGAGTCTGGGCATCTTAGCCTCTTTGTAGATCGGTAAAAACTACCGCTGACACGCCGGATCATGCTTGCAGGTCTTGCAGGTGGTACTTATTTGTTTTTTAGATTCTTAAGTTGGAAGGTGTTGTTTGTTTTATCGCTATTTTCCAACAGTTATTTAATCTTTTGTTTTTGCAGGTATTGAATAAGCTTGGCGTTCTTCTCAAACGCATAGGGATACATGCGCAATGAATGAATTGTCAGAAGGGGGCGTTTCCAATATCTCTCAAGAGATGACAGCTGGCGCCAATGTTTATTTGAATTATCTTGCAACCAAAGTTCCCGCATTCATAAAGAAACCATCTGTATCAAGTTTTGTATCAACGACTGATATGAAGCCGGACGTTCCCGAGTGGTACATCAAGGCGAGTGCTATCAACCGTCAATATCTCAACGAACTCATCAGTGAGCGGTGGCGGTTGCAAGACAGCCTGGATGACACACTGGGCGATTTGCAAAAGGACATCAATAAGTTCG
>NZ_JBFTMK010000403.1:0-4640 GCF_056396965.1 Pseudomonas sp. 05N434 | reverse complement strand
GTGGTTCCATTTCAAGGCCAGCGGCCTGCATGTGGGTCAGGAGCATTGGTTTCGTCTGAACAACGCCAGCAAATCCTCATACAACAAGGCCTGGGATGGTTATCAGGCGGTGGCGTCCTACGACCACGTCAACTGGTTCCGGGTGCCGACCATCTTCGAAGGCGACTGCCTGCGTTTCAGCCTTGAAGCCACTGCCACCCATGCCTGGTTCGCCTACTTCGAACCCTATAGCCGTGGCCGTCACGACTGGCTGATCGAACAGGCACTGACCAAGGCCGGCACCGAACTGTTGGCCACCGGCAAGAGCGTTGAGGGTCGTGACATCCAGCTGTTGCGCAAAGGGACTGGCGCCGAAGGCCAGCGCAAGGTCTGGATCATCGCCCAGCAACACCCCGGCGAACACATGGCCGAATGGTTCATGGAAGGCGTGATCGAACGCCTGGAAAAACACGACGACCCGGTGCTGAATAAGCTCCTGGCCAGCGCCGACCTGTACCTGGTGCCGAACATGAACCCGGACGGCGCCTTCCACGGTCATTTGCGCACCAATGCCATGGGCCAGGACCTGAATCGCGCCTGGCAGAACGCCAGCCAGGAAATCAGCCCGGAAGTGCTGTTCGTTCAGCAGCAAATGGAAAAATACGGCGTCGACCTGTTCCTCGACATCCATGGCGATGAAGAAATTCCCTACGTGTTCACCGCCGGTTGCGAAGGCAACCCCGGCTATACACCGCGGATCGAAAAACTCGAAGAGCGCTTCCGCAGCCTTCTGAAGCACCTGACCAAGGACTTTCAGACCAAACACGGCTACACCCGCGACGAACCGGGCAAAGCCAACATGACCCTGGCCTGCAACAGCGTCGGTCAGAAGTTCGACTGCCTGTCCTTTACCATTGAAATGCCCTTCAAGGACAACAACGACGCGCCGAATGCGCTGACCGGCTGGTCTGGTAAGCGTTCGAAGCAGTTGGGCAAGGATGTGCTGACGACCATTGCCGACATGGTCGATACCTTGCGCTGATCACCCTTGGACAAAAGATCGCAGCCTTCGCAGCTCCTGCAAGGCGGCGATTTTTTGATGTTTTACTCAGCCGGGATCCGCACACAATCCTGGGGCCCCAACAGCCGCCCATCCTCGGCGCGCAATTCCAGCGGCCGCACCGGTCGACCGTTCTCACGATCGACAACCTGCGAATGCGCCTCCCCCGCCTCATAGAAAAACGCCTCGCCCCACTGCCGCAACCCGATGATTAACGGGAACAAGCCCTGGCCCTTCTCCGTCAGCACATATTCCTGATACGCGCTGCCATCCGACGCCGGCACCAGATCGAAAATCCCGTGGGCCACCAATGTGCGCAGGCGTGCCGAAAGAATGTTCTTGGCCATGCCGAGATTGCGCTGGAACTCACCGAAGCGTCGCAGGCCATCGAACGCATCGCGCACGATCAATAGCGACCACCAATCCCCAATCGCATCCAGTGAACGAGCGACCGGGCATTCGGCGCCTTCCATGCTTGTACGTTTAACCATGACCGCGTCCGCCGGCAACCAATGTGGTTGCAATATAAAACCAGAATCCTTACCGTACAACTGGTTTTATATTGCAACCACACAAGGAAGCCTGTGATGAAACCTGACCACCCGTTAAGCGGCGCCGTGGTGCTGCTGTTTGCCGTCGCCTGCGGCCTGGCCGTCGGCAATGTGTATTACGCACAACCATTGCTCGATGCCATGGCCGAAGCCTTCGCCATGGACCCGGCAACCATCGGTATCATCATCACCCTCACTCAGATCGGTTATGGCGTGGGCCTGTTGTTGCTGGTCCCTCTGGGGGATCTGCTCAACCGCCGCCGATTGATCGTCTTGCAAACCCTGCTGTCGGCACTGGCCTTGTTGATGATTGCGTTAGCCCCGAGCAGCACCTGGCTGTTGCTCGGCATGGCGCTGACCGGGTTACTGGCGGTCGTTACGCAAGTCCTGGTGGCCTACGCCGCGACGCTGGCCATCCCGGCGCAACGTGGACGTGTGGTAGGCGTGATCACCAGCGGCATTGTCGTCGGCATTCTATTGGCACGAACGGTGGCCGGCGGCATGGCCGACCTGGCTGGTTGGCGTTCGATTTATCTGCTGTCCGCCGGGTTGACCCTGGTGATGGCGCTGCTGTTGTTTCGTGTGCTGCCCAGGCACGAAGACGCGCGACCGGATAGCGCTTACGGCGCGTTGATCGGCTCAGTCTTCACGTTGTTCAAGGAAGAACCGGTGTTGCGTCAACGGGCCATCCTTGCCCTGCTGACGTTCGCCAGTGCCATGGTGCTGTGGACCCCTTTGGTATTGCCGTTGAGCGCCCCGCCGCTTTCACTGTCCCACACCGAAATCGGACTGTTCGGGCTGGCCGGGGCTGCCGGCGCACTGGCCGCTGCTCGCGCCGGGCATCTGGCCGATCGTGGCCTGGGTCAATGGACCAGCGGACTGTCGTTGTTGCTGATGCTCGCCTCATGGCTGCCCATCGCCCTCACTCAATCCTCGCTGTGGGCGCTGCTGCTCGGGGTGATTACGCTGGATCTGGGTTTGCAGGCCGTCCATGTCACCAGCCAGAGCATGATCTACAGCGTGCGCCCCGAAGCGCAAAGCCGACTCACCGCCGGCTACATGCTGTTCTATTCGATCGGCAGCGCCTTGGGCTCTATCGGTTCGACGGCGATGTATGCCTGGGCCGGCTGGATCGCGGTGTGCTGGCTGGGTGCGGGCATCAGCGTCGTAGCGTTGATCTATTGGTGGCTGACGCTCGCCGCCAAAACACCCAACACCTGTGGCAAGCCCCCTCGCCACAGTTATCGGCAGTCCCCCGACTCACCCACGGTCCCTGCCCCGCAACATGCTGTCCAGTACCTCATCGCGGCGCACCCAACCGTGAAACAACGCCGCCGCCAGGTGCAGCAGCACGGTCAGGAACAGTAGATACGCCAGATACCTATGTGCCTTGCGCAGGAATGCAAACACCTGCGCATTCGCCGGCAGGATCGACGGCAGTTGCAACGAGCTGCTGAGCATCACCGGATCGCCAGCCGCCGAAATCATCGCCCAGCCCAGCAGCGGCAAAATCAGCATCAAGGCGTACAGCAAGACATGCGAAGCCTTCGCCGCGAGCACTTGCCAACCCGGCAAGTCCGCCGGCAGCGGTGGTTGCCGGGTCGAAAAACGCACGGCCAGACGCACGACCACCAACAGCAGAATGGCGATGCCCAACGGTTTGTGCAGGTGGATCAGCCACTCGTGACGCTCGGACACCGAGGCCACCATGCCGGCGCCGATGAACAGCATCGCGATGATCATCAGCGCCATCAGCCAATGCAGCAGCCGCGCCAGGGGAGCGAAATGGTTCGGTTGAGCGCTCATTGATGAGCCTCCTGCTTGGCGTTGGGCAACTGATTCACTTCGCTGGTGCGACGCAGATAGGAATTGGCATAGCCCGCTGAACGAGCGGCGAGCAGCGGGTCGTCGGAGCCTTCGATACCGCTGGGCAATACCAGTGGGTCGTAGTTGATGTCACGGCACTCGCCATTGAGTTGTGGCTGGGTGCTTTCGAGCACCAGAGTGCCGGCGTTCACAACTTTTCGGTCGCCGGGCCAGGCCTTGCTCGCGTCGTTGACCGGGTCCCCAGAGTTCGCCAGGGTGATGTTCAACTGCCAACGCAGCGGTCCGGCGGACAAACGCTGAACCAGATCCTTCTCCAGAAAGTCAGCGCCCTCCGGTGCCGTCGCGCCCGCCGCATCCTGAGCAACCGGGGTCATGCTCCAACGCACCGCTTGCCGCTGCCCCGCTGCGTTCACCAGGTAAAACGCATTGACGCTGTTATACGTCTCGGTCGCATAACTGGCAGAAGGTTTGGCAGTCTTGATCCAGGCAAGAAACGGCGCGGCTTCCGGGTGAGAACCGAAGAACGCCGGCACCGCCGCAGGATTCGGTTTGCCGGTGGCCGGGTCCGGTGACTGCGCCTGTTGCAGCTGATAGAACGCCTCGGGCGTGCCCACCGGGAACACCGGCATGCTGTTCATCCCGGTGCGCCACTGCTGACCGTTGGCCTGGGTAAAGCGCAACGCCAGGCTGCGGATCGGCACGCTGTTGTCCGGTGCGTAAGGGTTGCCGGCAGGCAGCGCGAAACGCCCGACCACCGGGGTCCGCGCTTCATTGAACACTTGGGCGCTGGAATACTCGCGCACCTGGCCGCTGCTCTCGAAATGCCCGATAACGCACACCCCTTTGGCGTGGTTACGACGGAACCCCGGGTGCACGCCGTTGTTTTTCTCCAGCACATTGATCAACGCTTTCGGCGTCAGGCGCTGTGGGTCGAGTGTGCCGTTGACGTAGGCAAAAGCCCCGGCCAGCGCGGCGACCACCACGGCAATGCCGGTCAGGCGCAACGTCAGGCTCGCGGTGCTCAGGGGCGGCCGAGACGGCCCTGTTGTAGATGAGCGATCAACCATGAAAGTCTCCGGGGCCATAGGCCACAGGGGGAAAGAGCTATGAGACGAACGTCACGTAGGATTATTCCCCCTGAACTGTAGTTTCTTTCAAAGCACCGCTAGCGACGAATCCTCAAGGTTGGTCAAACCGGGTTAAAACTCGGCTCACGCTTCTGC
>NZ_JBFTMK010000402.1:0-5236 GCF_056396965.1 Pseudomonas sp. 05N434 | reverse complement strand
AATCTGAATCGTTAAATGTTTACGTTCAGGAAAATTCACCTATGAGTCAGAAAATCCCCCTCAGCCAGGTCAGTGACTTTGACCTCAGATTGTTACGACTCTTCAAAACCGTGGTGCAGTGCGGGAGTTTCTCGGCGGCGGAAACCTCGCTCGGGATCAGCCGCTCTGCAATCAGCGTGCATATGGCCGATCTGGAAAAACGTCTGGGAGTCCGCTTGTGCCAGCGTGGACGTGCCGGCTTCGCGTTGACGGATGAGGGACGTGAGGTGCTTCGTTCCAGCGAGGCGGTGCTGGTGGCCATCGAGGGGTTTCGAACCGAGGTGAACCAGTTGCACAGCCAACTGCGGGGGGACTTGAATATCGGGATCATCAATAATTTGGTCACCCAGCCGAAGATGCGCATCACCCGGGCCTTGAAATCACTGCGCAGCCAAGGCGAGGGGGTGACGGTGAATTTGAGCATGAGCACGCCGGCCGAGATCGAACGCGGGGTATTGGACGGTCGTCTGCATGTCGGGGTAGTCCCTTTGATTACGCCGCTTTCAGGCCTTGAGTACAACCTGCTTTATGAAGAGCGGTCGTAAGTCTGTTGACAGCTCAATTCGTTCAAAACTAATCTGCATACAGCGCTGCACACATTATGGCGCACATTGCTACACGCTTGTACCTTTCTGCCCAAGAACAACTACATAACGGTGAGGTTCAAAATGGCTCGGTTATTCTCTCGCTCCGCCCGCAACATGCTCCTCTGTGCCATCGCCATCGGTGCGCTATTGAGCCAGGCTCCAGCGCAGGCCGCTGATCCGTCACTTTGGCAAGGCGTGCAAAAGGCCGGCGTGCTGCGTTGCGGCGCTGCGGTGGCGGCGCCCTATGTGATGCGTGATGCCCGTTCCGGTCAGTACAGCGGCTACTTCGTGGATTTGTGTCGGGACTTCGGCGAGAAGGTGCTGAAGGTCAAGGTGGAGTTCGTTGACACCAACTGGGACAACCTGGTTGCGGGTCTGCAAGGTGGCAAATGGGATCTGGCGATGGCATTGAACCAGACCCCGGAACGGGCCATGGCCGTCAGCTTCTCGGTCCCGGCGACCGACTACCAGATCTCGTTGCTCACCCATAAAGACAATCCAAAACTGGCCACGGCGGGCAATGCCATCGCCGACTACGACAAGCCGGGCGTGTCGTTTGCAGTGATGTCCGGCACGGCCGCCGACAAGGCGATCAGTGCGGTGGTGAAGAATGGCTCGGTCATGCGTTTACCCGGGATGGACGAGACTCGACTGGCGGTGATGTCCCGCCGCGCCGACGTGCTGGTCGATGCCAGTGACACCAACCATTTGTTCGCCGTCGCCAACCCGGACTGGACCAAGGAAATAATGCCGGCCCCGGCCTTGGCCAAGCAGGGCGTCGCGTTCGGACTGAACCGTGACGCGTCGCAGTCAGACCTGCAAGTGCTGAACATCTACCTCACCCAGCGTCGCGAGACAGGCGAAATCGCCGCCCTGGTCGACAAGGCTTCCATCCTCGCGAACGCCGACGAAAAAACATCCAAGTAATTTCGCTGATTCCCGAGAGCGGCCGGTAACCGCCGCTCTCCTGGAGACCCCCTATGACAGCTCCTTTACTGGTGGCCGCCCAGCCACAGGCATCGTTCGTCCCCGATTCGGCTGGCGGCGACTTCATCCAGCTGCGCGATGTTTACAAATCCTATGGCGAAGGGTTGGTGGTCATGGACCATTTGAGCCTGGATATGCGTGCCGACGATCGGCTGGTAATCATCGGTCCCAGCGGCAGCGGCAAGAGTTCGTTGCTGCGGGTCATGATGGGGCTGGAAAGCATCCAGGGCGGGACGATCAACTTCCAGGGCCAGCCTTACATCGATGGCAACGCGAGAAACCAGGGCAAACCACTGGATGTGCGCTTGCAAACCCAGGTCGGCATGGTGTTCCAGCACTACACGCTGTTCCCGCATCTGTCGGTCTTGAGCAACCTGATTCTGGCGCCCATGAAAGTTCACGGGCTGTCCAAGGCCCAGGCTACCGAGAAAGCACGGATTTTCCTGGCGCGATTGGGTCTGGAAAGCAAGCTCAATGCGTATCCAAGCCAGCTCTCCGGCGGGCAAAAGCAGCGTGTCGCTATTGCCCGCGCCTTGATGCTTGAACCGAAGCTGATGCTGTTTGACGAGGTGACTTCGGCGCTCGACCCGGAAATGGTCACCGAAGTGCAGAACGTGATGATGCAATTGGCCGAGGAGAAGATGGCCATGATCATCGTCACCCACGACATGCATTTCGCCAAAAACATCGCCTCGCGGGTGGTGTTCTGCGCCAACGGAAAGGTTGTCGAACAGGGGCCTCCCGCGCAGATCTTCACTCAGCCGAAGGAGCCGCGCACCCGCGAATTCCTCGAAAAAGTCCTGCACCTGGGCTGAGGGGTACGACCATGAATTATCAATTTGATTTCCATTTTCTGACTGGAAACTTCGGTGCCCTGTGGGAGGGCCTCAAGGTCACCCTGCAGCTGGCGCTGGTGTCGAATGTGGAGGGGCTGATACTCGGTTTCGGCTTGTGCCTGCTGACCCTGAGCCGCTGGTTTTTCATCCGCTGGCCCGCCCAGTTGTTCATCGAGTTCTTCCGCTGCACGCCGGCGTTGTTGCAGATCGTCTGGTTCTTCTACTGCTTGCCGATGCTGTTCAACGTGTTCATCGACCCGATCACCATGGGCGTTTTGGCCCTGGGGCTGAACCTCACTGCGTTCAACGCCGAAGCCTATCGGGCCGGGGTGCAGGCAGTGCCACGCGAACATCTGGATGCCTGTGTTGCGCTGGGCCTGCGCCCGTGGCAGCGCACGCTGTACGTGATTCTGCCGCAAGCCGTGCGCACCGCGCTGCCAGTACTGATGACCAACGGCATTTCGATTCTCCAGCAAAGCGCGTTGGTGGCCATCGTGGCGGTCGCAGACCTGATGTACGTCGGCAAAAGCATTGCCACCGAAGCGTATCGCCCACTCGAAACTTACTCGCTGATCGCCCTGATCTACTTCGCCCTCTCGCTGCCCATCGCGCAGCTGGTGCAGTGGCTCGAGCGGCGCCAGGACACTGCGCTCGCGCGCTGAGGAGAAGAAGATGCAGCTGGATTTCTGGGTGGTCCTTTCCTACTGACAGGTGTTGGCCAAAGGCCTGGCGCTGACGCTGGCGTTCACCGTCAGTTGCGCGGTGCTGGGCAGCGTCTGCGGGTTTCTGTTGAGTCTGTTGCGGCTCTCGAAAAGCCCGTTGATCCGAATCCCTACCGGCCTGTACGTCGAGCTGTTCCGCGGCACGCCGTTGCTGATTCAACTGTTCTGGATCTTTTTCTGCCTGCCCGTCGTATTCGGCATCTCGGTGCCGCCTTACGTCTCGGTGGTGCTGGCGTTGACGCTGTACATGACTGCCATCACCAGCGAGACCTTTCGTGGCGCGCTCAAGTCGATTCCGAGCGAGCAACACGATGCCTGTACCGCCCTGGGCGTGGCGTCGTGGAACAAAGTGTTCTACGTGATTTTCCCCCAGGCATTGTTGCGTGCCGTCCCGCCGCTGCTGTCCAACGTGGTCAGCCTGTTCAAGGAAAGCGCACTCATTTCGTCGGTGGGGATCGCCGACCTCATGTTCGTCGGCCAGAACATTTCCAACAGCACCGCGCGCCCGGTCGAGTTCCTGTCGGCGGTGGCGGTGATTTATTTCCTGGTGGCGTTCCCCCTGACCCGACTGGTTGGCGTGATCGAAACCCGGATGCTCAGACGCTACGCGTACTAACTCAACCCACTGGAGACATTCCCATGCAGCAACTCAAAGGCATCCTGCCGGCCCTGGTGACCCCCATCGATCAATCCGGTGCCATTGATTACGACGTCCTGACATCGATTATCGAATATCAACTCAAGCAGGGCGTAAGCGGGTTCGTGCCGCTGGGCTCAACGGGCGAATACTACGCGCTGACCAACGACGAACGTCGTCAGGTCATGGCGACCGTGCGCGAGGTGGTCGGCGATCGCGGCATGCTGATCGCCGGTGCCAACGGCTCATGTACCCGTGAGGTGATCGAGCAGGTCAAACAGGCCCGTGACATTGGTTATCGCAACCTGCTGATTGCGCCGCCGTACTACGCCATTCCAACCCAGGAAGAGCTGATCGGTCACTACGAAGCGATTCTCGATGCCGTGCCGGACGTGAACATCGTGCTCTACAACTACCCGATCCGCACTAATGTTGAAGTGGGTTATAGCGTGCTGGATGCGCTCAAGGATCATGAACGGGTAATCGGCATCAAGGAAAGTGCGGGCAACCTGCTGCGCGCCGTCGAGATCGGTGAAAACTACAAGGGCAAGATTCAGTTGTCCTGCGGTTCCGATGACCAGGCGCTGGACTTTTTCCTGTGGGGCGCTACCAGCTGGATCTGTGCGCCGGCGAATTTCCTGTCGCCGCACATCGTTTCGTTCTACAACAAGTACACCTCGGGTGACTTGGCCGGTGCGCAACAAATCGTGCGTTCGTTGTTCCCGTTGATGGCCAATCTGGAAAGCGGCAAGTTCATTCAGAAGGTCAAATACGGTTGCGAACTGGCTGGCTTTGAAGTGGGTGTGGCGCGCATGCCGTTGTTGCCGCTGACGGCTGAGGAAAAAACCGAATTCCGCAAGGAGTTCGAGAAGCTGCAAGGCTGATACGTTTCCCGCATCGGCCTCCACGTGGGACGGTGCGGGCTCAGCTTCCTAGAGAGAGACGGTGTATATGATCCCTATGCAATCACCCATCCAGCAGCAAGCCGAGCGCCAGACCGCGGTGGTCATCGGCGCGGGTATCGTCGGCGTCTGCTGCGCCCTGTATCTGCAGCGCGAGGGCTATCGCGTCACGATGATCGACCCCCAGGCGCCGGGCGACAGCACGGCCAAGTGGAGCTGCGGGCAAATGGCGGTGAGTGAAGTCATCCCGTTGTCCAAGCCGGGAATACTGAAAAAGATTCCGGCCTGGTTGCTGGATCAGAAAGGGCCACTGGCGTTGCGACCCAGCGCCTTGCCGGGAATCCTGCCGTGGTTTTTGCGGTTTGTGGCATGTGCGCGGCATTCCAGGATCGTCGAGATTTCCAATGAAATGGCGACGCTCACGCATCATGTCTACGAAGACTATGCGCCGCTGCTGAATGCCTGTGCCGACAAGACCTTGATGGGCGAACGTCCGATCATCGAGGTGTTCGACACGGCTGAAGGG
>NZ_JBFTMK010000401.1:0-4666 GCF_056396965.1 Pseudomonas sp. 05N434 | reverse complement strand
GCGATGAACAGGCTGTAATAGCGGTATGCGACGAGATAAATAGCGACGGCTGCGACTACGATCCAGAGGGCGTTGATGGCTTCGCCGCGGCGCAGGGCCACGACACTTAGCGCAAACGCTCCCAAGACAGCCACGGCAAACCAGGCGAGGTGTTTAGCCAGACGGGGCATAGCGTGTCTCCTGCCGACAGTCAGTGACTGCGGCGGTAATTATTATAATTGTGTCCGCTTTGCGGAGCGGGCCCAATATCCACCCATGCTGTCGACAAATAAATCCGCGTTACTACGTACGTGGCGTCTACGTAGTTCTACGTAGACGGTTTGTCATTCTGTCCAGCACTGCTACTGGAGGCGCGTATCTTTGGCATATGATGCCGGGCCTTCGCCCTCCCTCGGTCTGGCCAGGAGTAGAGATGCAGCTCAAACACAAAATCGTCGCGCTCGGCATTCTGCCGCTGGTGTTGGCGATCGCGGTCATCTGCGCGCTGGTGATTTCCCTGAACCGCCAATTGGGTGATCAACAGGCGCAACTGATCGAAGACAGCATTCTGGCCAGCAAGCGCGCAGAGCTGAAAAACTACGTTGAAATGGCACAAAGCCTGATCGCACCGCTGTACGACAACGGCCGTGGTGACGAACACGCACAGCAACAAGTGCTGGAAGAACTGCGCAAGCTCAGTTTTGGCATCAATGGCTACTTCTTCGTCTACGACCGCGAAGGCCGCAGCCTGATGCACGCACGCCAGTCAGAGCTGGTGGGCCAATACCTGTGGGACATGAAAGACCCTCACGGCCTGCCGGTAATCCAGGCGTTGCTCAAAAGCGCGGCATCCGGCGAAGGCTTTCAGCGTTACGCCTGGAACAAACCCTCTTCCGGCCAAGTGACCGACAAGCTCGCCTACGTAGTGATGCTCGATCGTTGGGGCTGGATGCTCGGCACCGGCATCTACCTTGAAGACGTTGAACGCGCCACCCAACAAGCGCGTGCCGAGGTGGCTCAGGGCATCCGCACAACCATGCTGGCGATTGCCGCGGTGGCGCTTGTAGCGGTGCTGTTTGTGTTCGCCAGTGGCATGACGCTGAACGTCAGCGAGCACCGCCTGGCCGACAAAAAACTGCAGCGCCTGACTCAACGCATCGTCAGTTTGCAGGAGGAAGAACGGTCACGGGTTTCCCGAGAGCTGCACGACGGCATCAGCCAGCTACTGGTCTCTATCAAGTTTCAGTTCGAACTGGCCAGCCATGTGCTGGAGAATGGCCAAGACAAAGGCTTGAGCATTTTAAGAGACGCCACCGAGCGCCTGGGGGAAGCGATCGGTGAGGTTCGCAGCCTCTCCCACGACCTGCGCTCATCCTTGCTCGACACCCTCGGCCTGCCGGCGGCAATCGGTCAACTCGCCGCCGAGTTCGAGCAACGCAGCGGTCTTGTTGTAACCTTCAACGATAACGAATTCGACTGTCACCTGGCTGATGGCGCCGCCGCCTCGCTGTTTCGCATCGTGCAAGAAGGCCTGACCAACATCGAGCGCCACGCCCAGGCAAAACACGTCATCATTACCCTGCACGGCTGCGAAAAGTCCGTACGGTTGACGGTGATCGATGACGGCATAGGTTTCAATGTCGCCCAGGTCGAACGTCGCCAGGCCGGCATTGGTCTGCGTAATATCCGCGAGCGAGTCGAGCATTTTGGCGGTCGATTCGACCTGACCTCGATGCCGGGAAGAAGTGAGCTGGACGTGCTGCTGCCGATGAAGCCACCCGGTACAGAACGCTGACTCACCCCATAACAATTAGAGTGAATGCCTGCGATGAACCTGCCCTACCCGATCCGCGTCGCCCTGGTCGACGATCACTCCCTGGTCCGCGATGGCATCAAATCGCTGCTGGCGGTCATGGCGCCRCTGGAAGTGGTGGGCGAAGCCGAGAATGGCGCCGATGCCATTGAGATGGTCGGGCGCTGTCAGCCGGATCTGTTGCTGGTCGACATCAGCCTGAAGGATATCAACGGGCTCGAGCTGACCCGGCTGTTACGCAGCCAGTACCCGTCGCTCAAGGTGCTGGTGCTGAGCATGTACGACAACTACGAATACGTCAGTGAATCGGTTCGCTCGGGGGCTAGCGGCTATGTACTGAAGAACGCGCCTTCACGGGAAATCATTGCGGCCATCGAAGCCATTGTCAGTGGCGGGACGTTCTACAGTGCCGAAATCGCCCAACGGCTCATCGCCGATAAAAGTACCGACAACGAACTGACACCGCGCGAGAGCCAGGTGCTGTACAAAATGGCTCAGGGGTTGAACAACAAGGAAATGGCTCGCGAGCTGGACATCAGCGTCCGCACAGTGGAAACCCATCGCCTGAGCATCCGCCGCAAACTCAACATCGACAAACCCGCCGCCCTCGTAAAATACGCGATCGATCACGGGATCATCTCTCGTTAGAAGCACTCACACCGTACTCACGTTGACCACACGCGCCGTGCGGATAAACAAAGCACGCACCTTGTCCCAGAAATTCCCGCCCAGTACGAAAAAGCTGCCGACCAACATGGCATCGCCCAGCGCCTGGACCTGCCAGAGGTTCGGTCTCAGCCCCGGCCACATCGTGTCCACGTAAGGCTCGAGAAAGGATGAAATCAGTGGCAGGCAAAACATCACCAGGCCAATTCGATGGCGAGCCGGGCCTACTTCAAGTTCAGTCGGTGCGAGCGTGGAAACATAGCCAAACACGCTGCGCTTGAGTTGCTGAAAACCGGACTTGCCCATGACGGCGATGGCGAGGATCAGCAGAATCTTGTTGCTGATAAACAAAATGCCTGTCAGTGCCGCGATCTTTGGGCCGGGCACATCCGCAGCGGCGGCGAGCGGCACCAACAGCCAGGCGAGCACTGTCAAACTGAGAATCCCGATGCCTGCTTTGAAACGCCAACCGGTGGAGCTGGGGGCAATCTCGTCCTGGGGACTGGTCATGGTCTTCGTACCCTTCTTTTTCACCCGAATGAATAACTTTCAAAAGCGTAGCAGTTGCTCGGTGCCCTGTTTGTCAAACATGACCTTGTGTTTGTCTTGGCTGTACTAACCTAAGCGGAACCGGTTCAAGCCCGCACAGCCAGGGCATTCAATATTGGGGACGCTAGGATGACGTTTTCCCGTGACCTACTTGCAGTGCTGCGATGCTGACGCGCTTGGGTCGGCTGCTTCTACTGAGCGCCTTCGCTCTTGGCGGCTGCGTGCGTCTGGGGCCGGATTTTCAAGCCCCGGGCGAGGCCTGGACAAAACTCTGGAGCAGCCCTGCGCTTGAACAGGCCAGCCAAAGACGCGCCTATCCCGATGTGCGCCAGTGGTGGCAAGTGTTCGCCGACCCGGTCCTCGACGGGCTGATCGCCGAAGCGGATGCGCACAATTCCAACCTGAAAATTGCCGGCCTTCGTGTCATGGAAGCCCGTGCCCGGTTGGGGATTGCCCAAAGCGGACGCTATCCGCAACTGCAGCAGGCCAGTGCCGAGAGCTTGTACATCAACCGTCGGCAATACGGCGGCAACAACCCGCAAGACAGCCATTTCTGGCAACACAGCGTGGGCTTTGATGTCGGTTGGGAGCTGGACTTCTGGGGACGTTTCAGTCGGGCCATCGAGTCGTCAGATGCCAGTTACTTTGCGGCTCAAGCCAATTATGAAGACGTACTGGTACTGCTGCGTGCTCAAGTGGCCGACACTTACTTCTCATTGCGCACCACCGAAGCGCGTTTACGCGTCGCCCGGGAAAACGCCGAACAGCAAAAGCGCAACTTTGAAATCACCGAGAAACTGTTCAACAGCGGCCAGAGCGCCGAGCTCGATTTGCAACAAGCCAAGACCCAGTACCTCGGCACCTTGAGCAGCATTCCCGAGCTTGAAGGGCAAGTGCTGCGCACCCGCAACGCATTGGCCGTACTGATCGGACAGCCGCCCAACGCCCTGCCCCGATTGCTCGAAAACCAGGGACTGATTCCGCTGGTAGACCGTGCCGTGCTGCAAGACGTACCCGCCAGCCTGCTGTTGCGTCGACCGGACGTACGCGCCGCCGAACTCAACGTCGCCGCCCAATCGGCACTGATCGGTGTGGCAGAAACCGACTTCTATCCATCGCTGACCTTGCTCGGCAGCATTGTCTGGTCGACCGACACACTGAAGGGCACCTCCAACAGCCTGGACCTGATCGGCGGCCCCAGTTTGCGCTGGAACCTGTTTGATCACGGTCAGATCAGCAACAACGTGCGGGTGCAGGATGCGCGGTTGCAGCAGCTGATCGAGGTTTATCGCGACAAAGTCCGCGAGGCTGCACGCGAAGCCGATGATGCCGCCAGCGGCCTGAGCAAATCACTGGAACGCGAGCGCATCCTGAGCGAAGCGCAGGTCGCCGCCAAGCGCTCGCTGAGCCTGGCCAACAGCCAATACCGCGAAGGCTACTCGGACTTCCAGCGGGTGCTGGATGCCCAACGCGCATTGCTCGAACAACAGGACAATTACCTGGTCAGCCGCAGCAATGCCGTGAGCAACCTGATCGCCCTGTACAAAGCCCTCGGCGGTGGCTGGTACAGCGCCCTGCCAACCGTCGACCCAGGCACTCGCCAACAAATGGAACACCGCACCGATTGGGGCAACCTGCTGCATGAACCAGCCCCTTCAC
>NZ_JBFTMK010000400.1:0-4698 GCF_056396965.1 Pseudomonas sp. 05N434 | reverse complement strand
CAGCAACACCAGGATAGTGCCGCCGTTAAACATGATCGGATCGGCCAAGACATCATGCAACTTGGCCGCGTCTGTCAATCGCACCTTCAACTGTTGAATCATTTCCGGGGGCAAGTCCGTTACACCGCTTACATCGGGCGCGACGGGCGCGACGGGCGCGACGGGCGCTTCAAAATTGGCGTCATCTGGCATACGAAACTCTCCTGAAGGAAGAGATCAATCCGCCCAACGGCAAACTTCTAGGCATGAGGAATTCAACTAACGAGCGAGTATAGATCATGGCATGCCGAATGCGGCTGAGTGAGTCTCCATCGGCTCCGGATCTTCTCATGCTGATTGTCTGCGCCAAGTGCCGGGTGACGTGCCGAACTGGCGTTTGAATGCGCCGGCACAGAGTCGGGTAACGCCGCCCGTAGCAGGATATCGTCAAGTGGCCGATCCAAGCGATGTGGCGCGTGCGGTACTTGCAGCCAGCACTTGGTCGGTGCTGGCCTGAAAAAGCTGTGGGCTCTGAAGGCAACAAACGGTGGCCGCAACGGTCCAACGCGCGGTTGAACACCAGGTGCGAGCTACCAGAAGCATCACCTGCCGACTGCCACTACCTCTGGGAGAACCAATTGTCAGCTGTCTTTTTGCGTCAAGTTTTCCGGTTATCGGTACTGCTCTTTTCCGTTGGCACTTCGTTTTCTGCTTACGCCTGCCCAAAAGGGCAGTACGAAGTCTGCGTGGTTACTTGTTTTTGTGCTCCGGGCTCCAAAGAGGAGACCGGGTCGATTTTTGAGAACATGAGCCAAATAGCTTCCACTGGATTACAGAGTTGGATCGTGCAATCGCGCGACACCGCGGCAACTGGCGATATTCGGACAATCCCGCTGAATATCCGGGCCCAACTCGAACCCTACTATGACATTCAAGTGCTTGATTCGGCCCGCTACAAGGTAGGCGATGATGAGGAGCTGAACGCCGCAAACACCATGTTGCAGAATCCCGATGTCACTGCGGTCACCCTGATAGACATCATCGTCTTTCGCAGTGCCGATGATGCCCTTAACAATGTCGCGCTGTGGGCGCATGAATTGAAGCACGTGCAGCAGTACCAGCAATGGGGAGTTCGGGAGTTTTCCACTCGCTATACCCGTGATTACACAGCCGTCGAGGCGCCTGCTTACGAGATTCAAGCCAAGGTAGCCAGAGCGCTAAGGGCCAGCGTGGCCCAATCAGAACCTCCTCGACATCCTTGAGTTCAAAGGGCCAGGCAATCCTGCCGTCTGCTGCTCTCCATCACAGACCCC
Organism: Pseudomonas sp. 05N434; assembly: GCF_056396965.1. NCBI lineage: Bacteria > Pseudomonadati > Pseudomonadota > Gammaproteobacteria > Pseudomonadales > Pseudomonadaceae > Pseudomonas > Pseudomonas sp. 05N434. Next base: position 3,406 of record NZ_JBFTMK010000400.1, on the reverse strand, counting down.
GAGAGTCTCGACGCTGGACCAAAAACAGCCGCTGGGCGAAGCGATAGTTAATGAGTAGCTATGCTTAGTCTGTTGTGCAAACTGATTGTGCAGACGGGAATTGCAGACACCCGTGTCGATCGCCGCCCCACTGGTCCTCCATAGGTAGCCGCGAAATATGACGTCCTTGGTCTCATCGATCATCGAGTTACTCACGGCGCACCCGCATATCGTGTATCTGGCCGTGTTTCTCTTGGCACTTTCCGAGTCAATCCCGATCATCGGTGTCGTCGTTCCCGGCACCGCCGTGATTCTTGCGCTCAGCACCCTGGTGCCGAGCGGCGTGTTATTGCTCTGGCCGTTGCTGATCGCCGCCACGTCAGGCGCCATTGCGGGGGATGGTCTTTCGTTCTGGCTCGGGCACCGATACCGCCGCGAGATTCTTGGCCTCTGGCCACTGAAYCGGCATCCTGAGCTGATTCAGCGCAGCGAAGCCTTTTTCAACCGTCATCGCGATAAAAGTATCTTTTTCGCGCGCTTCACACCGGGCGTCCGCGCCTTCGTTCCGCTCCTCGCCGGCACGCTGGGAATGGCGGTCAGTCGGTTCTATGCCGTCAATGTCGTGTCGGCGCTCGCCTGGGCTCCGTCGCATATCCTGCCCGGCGTGCTCGTCGGCGCGACGTTCAGCATTCTCGGTGCAGCTGCAAAGCCGCTCGCGATCTTGCTGACCGTTCTAGTCGCGGTGGGCTGGGTGGTCCTGCATATCGTGCGCTGGGCGCTGCATCGCGGCATCCCCTACTTCATCGTCGCAGTGCAGCGGTTGCGGGGCTGGACCGGCGCCCACGACACCTGGCTGAGCCGCAGTCTCACTCACTTCCTCGATCCTTCACGGCCCGAAGCACGGGCTCTCGCACTGTCGACGGTCCTGCTCGTCGGTGYCGCGTGGCTTTTCTTCGGTGTCCTTGAGGACATCATCAACGGTGACCCGTTGCTGCTTGCAGATAGCGCGATATACCGCGCGCTCCAGGATCTTCGCACTGCACCGGGCGATGCGGTGATGATCGCCATCACGGAACTCGGCGACACCAAGGTCGTGCTGGCGGTCACGATTGTTGTCTTGCTGTGGCTCATGTGGAAACGCGCCTGGCGTACGGCTGCCTATTGGCTGATTGCGATTGCCGGCGCTTCGGGGCTCACCATAGTCATCAAGGTAGCGCTGTATCGAGCTCTCCCTGCGGAACCTCTCTATTCCGGGTGGAGTGCCTTTTCCTTCCCCAGCGGCCACAGCACGATCAATGTCGTGCTATACGGTTTTCTCGCCTTCCTTATCGCGCGTGATACCCGCCCGGCACGGCGCCTCGTGGTCGCTCCTGGCGCAGCCACCCTGATATTTCTGATTGCATTCTCGCACCTCTACCTCGGGGCACATTGGCTTTCCGACGTGCTCGGGGGGCTGGCATTCGGATCCGCTTGGCTGGCGCTACTCAGCCTCTTCTACCTGCGGCGGCAGGCCGAGCACATTGGCTCAGCGGGGCTGCTCGCCCTCGGATGTGTGACACTTCTGCTCGCCGGCGGCTTCAATATCTATCGTAACCATACGACGGACAGCAGTCGTTATGCCGTCAAGGTGGGAACGTTGACCTTAGCTGCCACCGATTGGTGGACGTCGGATTGGCAGCAACTGCCGGTGCGGCGTATCGACCTCACTGGCGAGACGAATGAGCCACTGACGTTTCAGTGGGCCGGTGGTCTGCCGGAGTTGCAAGATGTCCTGCAGCGCAACGGATGGCGCACCTCAGCGGCATGGACACTGTTGAATTCCCTGAACTGGTTTACCGTCCAGGCTGACCCTGCCGATCTTCCGGTCATCCCTCTTTTCGCCAGTGGTCGCCTTCCCAGTCTGACGCTCATTCGAACGTATAACGATGATGGATCTGCCGGTTCGCGCCTGGTGCTTCGATTGTGGATCGTCGATATCGAGCTCACAAACGGGCGAACTATGCCGCTGTGGATTGGCTCGGTTGTCGAGGAGCGTTTCTATCATCCCCTGGCCCTCGTCACGTTAACGTCAACACAACCCGATGCGAATACACCGCGCAGAATGCTAGCGGCCGTTCTGGACGATGGGCGGCTCGTTTCCCGGACCGAAGGAATGGCGGATGCGTATTGGGATGGGCAGGTCCTGTTAGCTCGCACGGTGAAAAACAAAAATGAATGACCGTTCAGGGTCGTTTGCCGCCCTACTTCTGAAGGAGCGCTTCCCCATGGCCTGAATCAGGAATAAAGTAGCAAGACCTACATAAATCGTAGAAAACGCTACATGAAAAATTGGCTAGCTTTGATATTAGGTCTGCCGACTGCCAATGCCACCGAACGCATGCGTGCCTGGCGCRCACTAAAAGCCTCTGGAGCGGCGGTCTTACGCGATGGCGCCTACCTTTTACCGGATACCGCTGCCTGTCGAGAAGCGCTAACGTCTGTCGAGCGCGACATCCTGGCCATCAATGGCACCGCCTACGTCCTGCCTGTCGTTGATCCTGACGGTGAACGCTTTATTGAGCTGTTCGACCGTAGCGATGATTACAGCAAGCTAGGCGCCGAGATCGAAGCATGCCGGGCACAGCTCAATGCCGAGAATGCGCTGGTCACCACCAAGCAAATTCGCAAACTGCGTAAAGCCTACGATCAGCTGACCAGCATCGATTACTTTTCAGGCAAGCCGAAGCAGCAGGTCGACTTGGCGTTGCAGGAGCTTGAGACAGCGGTCAGCAGAGCGCTGTCTGCGGATGAGCCGCATAGCCACGACCAGCCAATCACGGCGCTGAGCCTTGGCGATTATCAATGTCGTGTCTGGGCAACGCGTAAACGCCCATGGATCGACCGCCTGGCTTGCGCCTGGTTGATTCGACGCTTCATTGATCCGCAGGCTCAGATCCTTTGGCTGAACACTCCACAGGAGTGCCCAGCCGATGCATTGGGTTTCGACTTCGATGACGCAACTTTCAGTCATGTCGGCAATCGCGTGACCTTTGAAACCCTGCAAGCCAGCTTTGAACTTCAAGAGCCGGGCCTGAACCGCATCGCTGCACTGGTGCATTACCTCGATATCGGTGGCATTCAGCCGGTGGAGGCTGCCGGCATCGAACGGGTGCTGGCAGGGCTACGCGAAACCATTGCCCATGACGACCACTTGTTGGCTGCTGCCAGCGCCATCTTTGACGGCCTGCTCGCCGAGTTCGTGAAAGAGGAACATCCCAATGATTAAGGCTTCCCCATCAGCTGTTGAAGAGGATCTGTCGAGGCCTGAACCGATCAGTTTGCGTGAGGCGTTCTGGTTCTGGCTGAAGTTGGGATTCATTAGCTTTGGCGGGCCCGCAGGACAGATCTCGATCATGCACCAGGAGTTGGTAGAGCGGCGGCGTTGGAT
>NZ_JBFTMK010000399.1:0-4700 GCF_056396965.1 Pseudomonas sp. 05N434 | reverse complement strand
GCGTCTACGTGGTGTTGAAACTTACCGAATACCGGCACTTGCTGGCCTCAGGGCTGGGCATGGAGCACAACACGTTTTTCACCCTCTACTGGATCCTCACCGGTTTTCATTTTCTCCATGTATTGCTCGGCATGGTCATTCTCGGATGGCTGGCCGAGCGCTGCCGTCGAGGCCTGTACAACGCCGCCAACCGCAGCGGGTTTGAATCGGGCGTGCTGTATTGGCACATGGTCGATCTGATCTGGGTCGTGCTGTTTCCGCTGGTGTACGTGCTGAATTGACGGAGGTTCTGATGTCGGCTTCCAGGTTGTTGCTCGTCTGCTGGGCAGCGTTGGCCACATTAAGCGTGTGCACCGTTGTGTTGTCACAAGTCGGCGCGACGTGGCTGTTGTCCATTGCCATTTTGCTGGTGGCGGTTGGCAAGGCCTGGCTGATCACCGATGGCTTCATGGAGATGCGCCATGCGCCGCGATTGTGGCGCCGGTTGATGGTGAGCTGGGCGCTGGTGTTGGCGGCAGTAGTGGGGCTGACGCTGGCGTCGTTCCGCTAAGTCGTTATGCGAACCCTGTAGCAGCTGCCGAAGGCTGCGTTCGGCTGCGCAGCAGTCGTAAACCCTGCCTCCTCAATCATCCTGAAACACCGCGGCGTCTGACTTTGCGACTGCTTCGCAGCCGAACGCAGCCTTCGGCAGCTGCTACAGGTTGGCCCTGATACCCGACCAAAACCATCTGCCTTTCTTGATCGCCATCAAGCAGGTTTTACCCCCTCGCTTTCTATCATGGGCACGCCAAGCAAAGAGGAAGCGACCATGTCAGAGACCTTCACCAAAGGCATGGCCAGGAATATCTACTTCGGGGGAAGCGTCTTTTTCTTCCTGATATTCCTGGCCTTGACCTATCACACGGAACAGACCTTTCCAGTGCGCAGCAACGAAGCGCAGTTAACCGAATCAGTGATTCGCGGCAAGACGGTCTGGGAGCAAAACAACTGCGTCGGCTGCCACACGTTGCTGGGCGAGGGCGCCTACTTTGCGCCAGAGCTGGGCAACGTATTCCAGCGGCGCGGCGGGGAGGAGGGCTTTAAACCTTTTCTACATGCCTGGATGAAAATGCAGCCGCTGGGCGTACCGGGCCGACGAGCGATGCCGCAGTTCWAGTTGAGCGAGCAAGAGGTGGATGACATCGCCGAGTTCCTCAAATGGAGCTCGAACATCAACACCAATGGCTGGCCGCCAAACAAGGAGGGCTAAGAGATGAGCATCGCTAATCCGCATCTGAAATTCGCCTCGCAAGCCGTGGCCAAACCGTACTTCGTGTTTGCCCTGATGCTGTTTCTCGGTCAGGTGCTGTTCGGTTTGATCATGGGGGTGCAATACGTGATCGGAGACTTTCTGTTCCCGATCATTCCCTTCAACGTGGCGCGGATGGTGCACACCAATCTGCTGATCGTCTGGTTGCTGTTCGGCTTCATGGGCGCCGCCTATTACCTGATTCCGGAAGAGGCCGACCGCGAACTGCACAGCCCGAAGCTGGCGATCATTCTGTTCTGGGTATTCGCCGCTGCTGGTGTGTTGACGATTCTCGGCTATCTGCTGGTGCCTTATGCGGGCCTGGCCAAACTGACGCATAACGAGCTGCTGCCGACCATGGGCCGGGAGTTCCTGGAGCAACCGACCATCACCAAGATGGGCATTGTGGTGGTGTGCCTGGGCTTTCTCTACAACATCGGCATGACCTTGCTCAAAGGTCGCAAGACCACCGTCAGCATGGTGATGATGACCGGGTTGATCGGCCTTGCGGTGTTCTTCCTGTTCTCCTTCTACAACCCCGGTAACCTGGCCCGCGACAAGTTCTACTGGTGGTGGGTGGTGCATCTTTGGGTGGAAGGCGTGTGGGAGCTGATCATGGGCTCGATGCTCGCCTTCGTGCTGATCAAGATCACCGGTGTCGACMGGGAAGTCGTGGAGAAATGGCTCTACGTGATCATCGCCATGGCCCTGATTACCGGGATCATCGGCACCGGTCACCACTTCTTCTGGATCGGTGCGCCCGAGGTCTGGCTGTGGGTCGGCTCGATCTTCTCCGCATTCGAACCGCTGCCGTTCCTGGCCATGGTGATCTTTGCCTTCAGCATGGTGAAGAACCGTCGGCGGCAACACCCGAACCGTGCCGCCACGCTGTGGGCCAAGGGCACCACGGTCACGGCGTTCTTCGGTGCGGGTGTCTGGGGCTTTCTGCATACCCTGGCGCCGGTCAACTTCTACACCCACGGTTCGCAATTGACGGCAGCGCACGGTCACCTGGCTTTCTACGGTGCTTACGCGATGATCGTGATGACCTTGATCAGCTACGCCATGCCACGCCTGCGCGGGCTGGGTGAAGCGGGTGACGAGCGTTCACAGACCCTCGAAGTCTGGGGCTTCTGGTTAATGACCCTGTCGATGGTGATGATCACGCTGTTCCTCACCGCGGCCGGTGTCGTACAGGTTTACCTGCAACGCTGGCAGGCCGATGGGATCGCGTTGCCATTCATGGCCACGGTCGAACATCTGCAAGTGCTGTTCTGGGCGCGTCTGGGTGCTGGTATCGGCTTCTTCGCCGGGCTGCTCTGTTACCTGTTCAGCTTCAAGCAACGTGGCCGCGCAGCCTTGCGCGCTCCGGCGGCGGTTGTACCTTCATGATCGGGTGCAATGGCTAGGAAAAGGTCGGCCCGGCTGATACAGCGGGCCGTTTTTTGGTTCCAGCAAGGGCAAGCATCATGGCGTTTACCGTCGAACTGGAAGAGTGGGTAGGCAGTGTCTGGCATCGTTTCATCACCCGGCGCGCCAGCCCTGATTTCCCCGAAGCACGGGTTGAACTGGCCAGCCAGCAACGCCCGCTGGCGCTGTTGTTCCGCGCCATGGGCGGTGCCAATGGCGTCGGTGTGGAAGCGGCCAGCGACCGCGATCTGCTGCTGCGACGCAACGTGTTGCAGCAAATCGCCGGCACCTGCAAACAAGTGCCGCTGGCGTGGTGTGACGAGCGTAATTTACGGCTGCCATCGAGCCTGGCGGTGTTTCCCGAAGTGGCACTGAATGAGGAACTCTATCGCTGGCTCGCGTTGCTGGCGGCACAGGCCGGGCAGATGCGCCACTGGGGCCGGGACAATCAACGCTGGACGCAACAGCTGCTGCGACGCTATCCCGCGCTGCGTGTTCGTTACCAACGACTGGTCGATGCCCATCTGCAATTGCGCCCCGATCCGGCCTCGTTGAACGGCAGCGAAGCGGCACTGGAACGGGCGTTATGCCAGGCGTTGCGCGAGCCCGGCAGTGTCGAGCACTTCCCCCGTAGCGAACGGGCCGCGTGGCCGTTGCCGCTGTGGTTGTACCCGCCGCAAAATCTCGCTAGTCCCCAGGCTGCCGATCTGGGCGATGAGTCCGAAGAGTCTTTGACCACGCCACCCGGCGAGCAGAAAGGCGGGCGTAAGCGCGCGACGCGGATCGATGAAAGCACCCGTGAAGGCGGGTTGCTGGTGGTGCGTCTGGAGAACCTGTTCAGCTGGACCGAGCACGTGGACCTGGATCGCTGGTCGGATGACAGCGAAGACCCGGACGCTGCCCGAGTCGCCGACGACCTGGATGAGTTGACGCTGTCGCGCACACGCCTGCGCAAGGGTGGCGGTCTCAAGCTGCATCTGGATTTACCACCGGCCGATGTCGACGATATTCCCCTCGGCGAGGGCATCAAGTTGCCGGAGTGGGACTATCGCAAACAACGGATGCAGGACAGCTTCGTCAACCTGCAAATGCTGGTGCCCCGCGACTGTGAGGCGCAGCCGCTGCCGCTACGCCTGAAGGCCTCGGCGCACCGTTTGCGGCGTCAGTTCGAGCACCTGCGCAATGATCGTCAATGGTTACGCCAACAACCTCAGGGATCAGAGCTGGACATGCAGGCCTGGCTGGATTTTCACGTTGATCGCGAGCATGGCCAGTGCGCCGAACGCGGTTTGTTCATGGAGCAGCGGCAGACTCGCCGCGACCTGGCGTGCCTGTTGCTGGCCGACGTGTCGATGTCCACTGACGCCCACCTGAACGATCAGCATCGTGTCATCGACGTGATCCGCGACAGCCTGCTGCTGTTCGGCGAAACCTTGTCGGTGCTGGGTGATGATTTCGCCCTGTACGGGTTTTCCTCGTTGCGTCGTCAGCAAGTGCGCATGCAGGAACTCAAGTCGTTCATCCAGCGTTATGACGACACCACCCGAGGTCGTATTCAAGGTCTCAAACCGGGGTATTACACACGCATGGGGGCTGCCATTCGCCAGGCCACGCAACTATTGGGCACGAGCAAGCGGCGCAGCAAACTGTTGCTGCTGCTGACGGATGGCAAACCGAATGATCTGGATCTGTATGAAGGGCGCTACGGTGTTGAAGATACTCGCGAGGCGGTGCTTGAGGCACGGCGTCAGGGGCTGACGCCGTTCTGTATCACGATCGATCGCGAGGCCGGGGATTACCTGCCGTACATGTTCGGCGCCAATGGCTACACCTTGATCCGCCAGCCCGAACAACTGCCCCTGCGCTTGCCGCAGTTGTACCGCCAGCTGACCCAACTGTGATGTCCTTGACCACCTGCGTCCCTGTAGCAGCTGCCGAAGGCTGCGTTCGGCTGCGCAGCAGTCGCAAAACCATACAACGCGGTGTTTCAGTCGTACCGTGG
>NZ_JBFTMK010000398.1:0-4701 GCF_056396965.1 Pseudomonas sp. 05N434 | reverse complement strand
GTGCTCAAGCGCCTGACTCACGTCGATGGCGTGCTATTTATCGGCCCGGCCGAGGGCAGTCTGCTCGGCCGTTTCGGCATGCGCTCGATCGGTATCCCGCAGTCGTTTGCCTTCAGTCGCCAGAGCGCGCTCGAGCCGCCTGCGACTTTCACGCCGATGTCGCTGCCAGTGCAGCAACCGTTGCGCAGCGTGACTCCGCCGCCTGTGCGCAGTCGGCCTTTTGCGACGGTCGTGCCGATACCTCAGGCTGCCGCCACCCCTTCGGCCACCCCTTCGGACGCCGCCACGCTGTTGGCGAATATCGCCGCGCTGGCCAATGAAGGCAAAAGTGCCGAGGCCCGCACCGCGTGCGAAAGTTATTTGCGCAGTCACGAACCGGTGGCCCAAGTGTTCTATTGGCTGGGGCTGCTCAGCGATGTCGCCGGCAGTGCCCTGGAGGCCCAGGGTTTTTATCGCAAGGCGTTGTACCTCGAACCGCAACACCCCGACGCGTTGATGCACCTGGCTGCCTTGTTGCAATCCCAGGGTGACACGGCGGGTGCCAGACGATTGCAGGCCCGCGCCGCCCGCAGCGAGCGCGCCGCTGACAGTGAGCGTAAACGATGAACGCCTCCGACACCTTGAGCGTCACCCATGAAGATGCCCAGGCCATCGACGACTGCTGGAACCGCATCGGTATCCACGGCGACCAGTCCTGTCCGCTGCTGAGCGAGCACATTCATTGCCGCAATTGCGCGGTGTATTCGGCTGCCGCCACGCGCTTGCTCGACCGCTACGCCTTGTCGCAGGGCGACCGTGGGCAAATCTCCACGGTGGCCGAGAGTGAGGTGAAAACCCGCTCGCTGCTGATGTTTCGCCTCGGCGAAGAGTGGCTGGGCCTGGCCACTCGCAGCCTGGTCGAAGTGGCGCCACTGCAAGCGATCCATTCCTTGCCGCACCAGCGTTCCCGGGCATTGCTCGGCGTGGCGAATGTGCGCGGTGCCTTGGTGGCGTGCCTRTCTTTGGTGGAGCTGTTGGGGCTCGACGACACCAGTAGCGTGGCGCCCGGCGCACGGGTAACGCCGCGGATGCTGATCATCGCCGCCCACGGCGGGCCGGTGGTGGTGCCGGTGGACGAAGTGGACGGGATTCACGCCATCGACGAGCGCATTCTCGATGCCGCGTCCCAGTCCGGCACCCAGGCCAGCGCCAAATACACCCGCGGAGTCTTGCCATTCAAAGGTCGCAGCCTGCGTTGGCTGGATGAAGAGCAGCTGCTGTCTGCCGTGACCCGGAGCCTCACATGACCCCCGACCAAATGCGTGACGCCTCCTTGCTGGAGCTGTTCAGCCTGGAAGCCGAGGCCCAGACCCTGGTGCTGAGCGCCGGTCTGCTGGCGCTGGAGCGTGATCCGACCCAGGCCGATTACCTCGAGTCGTGCATGCGCGCGGCCCATTCGCTCAAGGGCGCGGCGCGGATTGTAGGCGTCGATGCCGGGGTCAGCGTCGCCCACGTGATGGAGGATTACCTGGTCAGCGCCCAGGAAGGGCGCCTGTACCTGCGACCCGAACACATTGATGCGCTGTTGCAGGGCACCGATCTGCTGATGCGGATTGCGACGCCGAACAATGCTCCGGCGCCTGCGGATATCGACGCTTACGTTGTTTTGATGGGACGGCTGCTTGAGCACATGGCGACTGTTCCCATCGCGCTGCCGATGGCAGAACCTCAGCTCGAACCGTCGACACCCAGGGTCGAGCCGCCCGTTCGTGCCGCCGAAACACCCGTCGAAACACTCATTGAAACACCTCAGGCAGAGCCCGCTGAGCCTGCGTCCAAGACCAGGCGCGCCACCGACACTGGCGAGCGCGTATTGCGTGTCACGGCCGAGCGCTTGAACAGCCTGCTCGACCTGTCGAGTAAATCCCTGGTGGAAACCCAGCGCCTCAAGCCGCACCTGGCCACCATGCAGCGCCTTAAACGCATGCAGAGCAATGGCCTGCGGGCGCTGGAAAGCCTCAACGTTCATCTCAAGGACCATGCCTTGAGCCTCGAAGCCCAGGAAGCCTTGGGCGATGCCCGCCGATTGCTGGCTGAGTCCCAGCAATTGCTGGTGGAAAAAAACGCCGAACTGGACGAGTTCGCCTGGCACGCCAGTCAGCGCGCACAAGTGTTGTATGACACCGCGCTGGCCTGTCGCATGCGGCCGTTCGCCGACGTGCTGAGCGGTCAAGTACGCATGGTCCGCGATCTTGGGCGCGACCTTGGCAAACAGGTGCGGCTGGAGATCGAGGGCGACAAGACCCAAGTCGACCGAGACGTACTGGAAAAGCTCGAAGCGCCGCTGACACACCTGCTGCGCAATGCGGTGGATCATGGCATCGAAACCCCGGAACAGCGACGCTTGGCGGGCAAGCCGGAGGAAGGCGTGATCCGTTTGCGAGCCTCCCATCAGGCCGGTCTGCTGGTGCTGGAGCTGAGCGATGATGGCAATGGCGTCGACCTGGAAAAGGTCCGCCGCACGATCGTCGAGCGGCAGTTATCCCCAGCCGAGACTGCCGCGCAGTTGAGCGAAGAAGAGCTGCTGACGTTCCTGTTTCTGCCGGGTTTCAGCCTGCGGGACACGGTCACCGAAGTGTCCGGGCGCGGCGTCGGGCTGGATGCGGTTCAGCACATGGTCCGGCAGTTGCGCGGCGCCGTGGTGCTGGAGCAGACGGCGGGCGCGGGCAGTCGTTTCCATCTTGAAGTGCCGCAGACGCTGTCGGTGGTGCGCAGTCTGGTGGTGGAAGTCGGTGACGAGGCGTATGCCTTCCCGCTGGCGCACATCGAGCGCATGTGCGACCTGGAGCCGGAAGACATCGTGCAGGTCGAAGGCCGGCAGCACTTTTGGTACGAAGGCCGGCATGTCGGGCTGGTCGCCGCCAGTCAGCTGTTGCATCGGCCGGCGAGCCAGAACAGCGCGCAGACCCTCAAAGTCGTGGTCATGCGCGAGCGCGAGGCGATCTACGGGGTGGCGGTCGAGCGGTTTATCGGCGAGCGGACGCTGGTGGTGCTGCCGCTGGACGAGCGTCTGGGCAAGGTACAGGACATTTCCGCCGGGGCTTTGCTCGACGACGGCTCAGTGGTGCTGATCGTCGACGTCGAAGACATGCTGCGTTCGGTGGACAAACTGCTCAATACCGGGCGTCTGGAGCGCATTGCCCGGCACGCCAATCAGGCCGTTGAGGCCGCGCGCAAACGGATTCTGGTGGTGGACGATTCGCTGACCGTTCGTGAGTTGCAGCGCAAGTTGCTGCTCAATCGCGGCTACGACGTCGCCGTGGCGGTGGACGGTATGGATGGCTGGAATGCCCTGCGTTCGGAGGATTTCGATCTGCTGATCACCGACATCGACATGCCGCGCATGGACGGCATCGAGCTGGTGTCTTTATTGCGTCGCGACAATCGCCTGCAATCGCTGCCGGTGATGGTGGTGTCCTACAAGGACCGCGAAGAAGACCGTCGTCGTGGACTGGACGCCGGCGCCGACTATTATCTAGCCAAGGCCAGTTTTCATGATGACGCCTTACTGGATGCAGTCGTTGAGCTCATTGGAGGGGCGCGAGCATGAAAATCGCCATCGTCAACGATATGCCCATGGCGGTAGAGGCTTTACGCCGCGCCCTGGCGTTCGAACCGGCGCACGAGGTGGTCTGGGTTGCCAGCAACGGGGCCGAGGCGGTGCAACGTTGCACCGAATACACCCCGGATCTGATCCTGATGGACTTGATCATGCCGTTGATGGACGGCGTGGAAGCGACCCGGCGGATCATGGCCGAGACCCCGTGCGCGATCGTCATCGTCACCGTCGACCGTCAGCAGAACGTGCACCGGGTGTTCGAAGCCATGGGCTACGGCGCACTGGATGTGGTCGATACCCCGGCGCTGGGCGCTGGTAACCCTCAGGAAGCCGCTGCGCCGCTGCTGCGCAAGATCCTCAACATTGGCTGGTTGATCGGTGACCACAGCAATCGGGAGCGATCGGCACCGAGCCCGCACCGCAACTCGGCCTCGCGCCAGCACCTGGTGGCGATCGGTTCATCCGCTGGCGGGCCGGCGGCGCTGGAAGTGCTGCTCAAGGGCCTGCCCCGGGATTTTTCGGCGGCCATCGTGCTGGTCCAGCATGTGGATCAGGTGTTCGCCGCCGGCATGGCCGAATGGCTGGCCAGCGCCAGCGGCCTGGACGTGCGCCTGGCCCAGGAAGGCGAACCGCCGCAAAGCGGCACGATCCTGCTGGCCGGTACCAATCACCATATCCGCTTGCTGAAAAACGGCACGCTGGCCTACACCGCCGAACCGGTCAACGAGATCTATCGGCCGTCGATCGATGTGTTTTTCGAGAGTGTGGCCAATTACTGGAGCGGTGATGCCGTGGGCGTTCTACTGACCGGTATGGGGCGTGACGGCGCCCAGGGGCTTAAACTCATGCGCCGACAGGGCTACCTGACCATCGCTCAGGACCAGAACAGCAGTGCCGTGTACGGAATGCCCAAGGCGGCCGCAGCCATCGACGCTGCCGTGGAAATCCRCCCGCTGGACAAGATAGCGCCACGTTTGCTGGAGATTTTCCAAAAATGACTATCATTAGCAGCAATCGTGGCCCAAGCAGTACTCAGGTGACCGCACATGAATGAATTACAGCTCGACGACTTCAAAACCGACGAAAACGCCGCCATGGTGTTG
>NZ_JBFTMK010000397.1:0-5353 GCF_056396965.1 Pseudomonas sp. 05N434 | reverse complement strand
ACCGTATCCCGCGTCAACTCGGCTGATGCGCTGCGTCTGGCTGGCAGTCCTGTTGCTGGCCATCGGTGGTCCGGCAGCTGCGGCCGAGCGGGTTGTCAGCCTGGCACCGTCGCTTTCCGAAATCGTGATTGAACTGAATTCGGCTGACCTGCTGGTCGGAGTGCTGGATGCCGGTGAGCGTCCGGCCGAGCTCAAAGACATTCCTTCGGTGGGCCGCTACGGTCAGTTGGACATCGAACGGTTGCTCAGCCTCAAACCTGATTTACTGCTGCTCTGGCCGGGCAGTGTGGGGCCGGCTCAGCGTGAACAGCTCAAACGGCTGAACATTCCCACCTATGTCGCCGAACCGCATAACCTCGAACAACTCACTGTGCAGATCGAAGCGATAGCCACGCAACTCGGGCGAGCGGAGCGGGGCGTTGCATTGGCCAAAAAACTGCGTCAGCGACTCGACTCCTTGCGCCAGCGCTATCGAAGGGACGAGCCGCTGCGGGTGTTTTATCAAGTCTGGGATCGGCCGCTGTACACCGTGGGCGGAAGGCAGATCATCAGTGATGCGCTACAGGTTTGCGGGGCAAGCAATGTGTTTGCCGACCTGCCACAGCCTGCACCGCAGGTCAGTGTGGAGGCGGTGTTGCAGCGCAACCCACAGGGTTTTGCATGTAGCCAGAGGATCAGATATTCAGCAATTGCAGGCGCTGACGCACCGCCTCTTCGATCCCGGCTTCATCCAGCCCGCATTCGGCGAGCATTTGCGCAGGCTTGGCGTGTTCGACATAGATGTCTGGCAAGCCCAGGTGCAGCACCGACTTGAGGATGTTCTCGCGGGCGAGGAACTCGCTGACCGCGCCACCGGCGCCGCCCATGATCGCGTTCTCTTCGACGGTCACCAGCAATTGGTGACTGCCGGCGATTTCGCGAACCAGTGCTTCGTCGAGCGGTTTGACGAAACGCATGTCGACGACCGTCGCATCCAGCTTCTCGGCGACTTTCAGTGCCTCGGCCAGTTGCACGCCGAACACCAGCAGGGCGACTGTGCTGCCCTGGCGACGAACCACGCCCTTGCCGATTTCAATCGGTTCGAGGTCTTTCGCGATCGGTGCATTCGGGCCGGTGCCACGCGGGTAACGCACCGCCGCCGGGCCGTTGTACAGGTGGCCGGTGCTGAGCATTTTGCGCAGTTCGTTTTCGTCGCTCGGGGTCATCACCAGCATGCCGGGGATGCAACGCAGGAACGACAGGTCGAAGCTGCCTGCGTGCGTCGGGCCGTCTTCGCCCACCAGGCCGGCGCGGTCGATGGCGAACAGTACGTCGAGGTTTTGTACCGCGACGTCATGAATCAGCTGGTCGTAACCGCGTTGCAGGAAGGTCGAATAGATCGCCACCACCGGTTTGGCGCCTTCACAGGCCATGCCGGCTGCCAGGGTCACGGCGTGTTGCTCGGCAATCGCCACGTCGAAATAGCGCGTCGGGAAGCGTTCGCTGAAGGCCACCAGGTCGGAGCCTTCCTTCATCGCCGGGGTGATCCCGACCAGGCGCGGATCGGCTGCGGCCATGTCGCACAGCCACTCACCAAACACACCGGAATATTTCGGCCCGCTGGCTTTTTTCGGCGCGGCGGCCGGAGCGTCCAGCGGTTCGAGTTTGGTAATGGCGTGGTAACCGATCGGGTCGACTTCCGCCGGGGCGAAGCCTTTGCCCTTCTTGGTGACCACGTGCAGGAATTGCGGGCCTTTCAGATCGCGCATGTTGCGCAGGGTGGCGATCAGGGTCGGCAGGTCGTGGCCATCGATCGGGCCGATGTAGTTCCAGCCCAACTCTTCGAACAGCGTGCCAGGGACCAGCATGCCTTTGGCATATTCTTCGGTGCGACGGGCGATTTCCCAGGCGCCGGGCAGGCGCGACAGGACCTTTTTGCTGCCTTCGCGCATGCTTGCGTAAGTGCGGCTGGAAAGGATTTTCGCCAGATAGTTCGACAACCCGCCGACGTTGCGCGAGATCGACATATCGTTGTCGTTGAGGATCACCAGCATGTTGGCGTCCACTTCCGGCGCGTGGTTCAGCGCCTCGAAGGCCATGCCAGCGGTCAGTGCGCCGTCGCCGATCACCGCGATTGCCTTGCGATCACTGTGTTGCAGGCGGGCGGCAATGGCCATGCCCAGCGCTGCGCTGATCGAGGTGCTGGAGTGGCCGACGCCAAAGGTGTCGTACTCGCTCTCGGARCGACGCGGGAAGGCSGCGATGCCATCCTTCTGGCGCAGGGTGCTCATGCGCGCGCGACGGCCGGTGAGGATTTTGTGCGGATAGGCCTGATGACCCACGTCCCACACCAGCCGGTCGTCCGGGGTGTCGAAAACGTAGTGCAACGCGATGGTCAGCTCGATCACGCCCAGGCCGGCACCGAAATGCCCACCGGTCTGGCCGACCGTGTAGAGCAATTCCAGGCGCAACTCATCAGCCAGGGTTTCCAGCTCGGCTTCGCCTAACCGGCGCAGGCCGTCCGGCGTGTTGGCACGGTCGAGCAGGGGCGTGGTCGGGCGCTTACGGGGAATCTCATGAAACGTCGTGGGCATCAGGCGAATCGTTATAGGTATAAAAGATGCGGCAGTTTACCTGATGCATCGCCCCCTGCCCACGCGTTGGTCTTTTTTGGCGGATACGCCGTCAGTTGCGGCGGTCAACGATGTACCGGGCCAGATCGCGCAAGGGCTCGGCTGCCGCGTCAAACGGTCGCAGTGCGTGCAGGGCCTGGTCGCGCAGTTCCAGAGCGTAGGCCTTGGCCGCGTCGAGACCGAGCAGCGCCGGGTAGGTCGGCTTGTCCCGGGCGATGTCGGCGCCCTGGCGTTTACCTAGGGTGGCGGTGTCACTTTCGACGTCGAGAATGTCGTCCTGGACCTGAAATGCCAGGCCGATGGCCTGTGCATAACTTTGCAGCGACTTCAGTTCGTCCTTCTCGGCACGGCCACTGGCCAGGGCACCGAGTTTGACGCTGACTTCGATCAACGCGCCGGTCTTGTGCCGATGCATGTATTCAAGGGCTTTTTGATCGAGCTTCAGTCCCACCGAGCCAAGATCGATGGCTTGCCCGCCGACCATGCCCGCCGGGCCTGCGGCCAGCGCCAGGGCGCTGACCATCTGCAGCCGGGTTTCGGTATCCGACGAGCTCAGGCGTGGGTCGAGCAGGGCGCTGAAGGCCAGGCTCTGCAAACCGTCGCCGGCGAGAATCGCGCAGGCTTCGTCGAATTTCTTGTGGGTGGTCGGCTGGCCACGACGCAGGTCGTCATCGTCCATGGCCGGCAAATCGTCGTGCACCAGCGAATAGGCATGGATCAGCTCAACCGCGCAGGCTGCGCCGTTGGCTTGCTCGGCCTTGCCGCCCAGCGCTTCACACGCGGCGTAGGCCAGCAGCGGACGTACACGCTTGCCGCCATTCATCACGCTGTAGCGCATGGCTTCATAGAGGCGGGCGAGCTCAGGGCTCGGCGGGTTGAACAGGGTTTCCAGTGCTGCATTGACGCGGGCCTGGCTGGCTGCCGAATACGCTGCAATCATTCTGGCTGATCCGCGTCGAAGGGTTCCTCGGCCAACTCGCCATCACGCTCGAGCAGCACTTGAACCTTCTGCTCGGCCTGGGCCAGCGCCGCCTGGCAATCACGGGTCAGCCCGATGCCCTGCTCGAAAGCGGTCAGCGAGTCTTCCAGCGACAATTCGCCGTTCTCCAGACGCTCCACCAGCGTTTGCAGGTCAGCGAGGGATTGTTCGAAATCCAGTGCAGCTTTTTTGCGGGCCATGGCGGCTATTTCCGGTTGACGTTAAACCGGCGCGACACTAGCAGACATGGGGGGTATGGGCAAATGAGCTGGGCCATTTGGAGCAGCAGTTCCGGGGTGACAACACACCTTGGGGMGAGGGAGCTTGCTCCCGTTCGGCTGCGCAGCAGTCGCGAGCCTCTGGACGCGGTAGGCCTGAATAAACGCGATGTATGGTTTTGGGGCCGCTACGCTACCCAGCGGGAGCAAGCTCCCTCGCCACAGATGTATGTCGTCTATATAGGTTGTGTGGATTATTCGGCTCACTTTATGAGCCGAATAAGATCGCTATTCGGCTCACGCCCAACAAACACCGTGATTCTCACCGCAAATATAGATGTATCTGATTGTTAAAAAACTGCCGAATGGCTAATCTTCGCGCCTTCAACGACCCTATATTCAGGGTCTTCTGACGAAACGCAGTTTTTTTGATCTGTAACGCGCCGAGGATCAGGCGCCAGGTTTCGTTATGCATGGCAGGAGGCGTCACATGCGTTGGGTTCTTTCACTGCTGATTACGCTGGTCTGCGCTCAAGTGGCGCGGGCCGAGCCCACGGCCGAGCTATCGGAACCGGTGGGTGGTTGGCGCTATCACGGCTTGCTGGACCGCAGTGAAAACCCTCGCGTCGCCTATCCCACACCGCCCATCGACCGGGGCGTGCAGCGCAATCGCACAATGATCGAAGGCCAGCTCAAGGCCCTCGGCACGCTCCGTCCGCCCCACAGCCTGGCGGTCAACGGCAATCCCCTGAATCTGTACACCGACGATCAAGGGCGTTTTGCCCGCCCGTATGCGTTCGGCGCCGGTTCCAACAGCGTCGAAGTGCGCAGTTCCGAGGGCAAGTCGCTCAAGCGCGTTCAATTCTATGAAGCCAATAACCTGCGCACCCCGGCGCGGATTCGCGTGGTGCTGGGCTGGGACGATCCCAAGGCCGAACTCGACCTGCACATCATTACCCCCGACGGCCAGCACGCGTTCTGGGCCAGTCCGGCGATGAGCAACGGCGGTGGGCTGGACCCGGACGGGGTCGATGGCCCTGGCCCTGAAATGTTCACCATGACTGCGCCGATGCACGGCACCTATCTGGTTTACGTGAACTATTGGGGCAACTACGGCAGCGGCGGCTATAACTTCGATGAGAACAGCAACCAGAACGAGGTGATCACCTCGCAAATCAATCTGGTGCTCAATGAAAACACCGTCGACGAAAAACGCGAGACGTTCATCGTGCCCTTGCGGGCGATCGGCGACCTGCTGCTGGTCAAGACTTTCAACTATTAAACATCCCGCACCACGGTTGAATTCAGCCTTGTGAAAATGAGCGTGAACATGAGTGATAACACGATTCCACCAGCAGCTTCCCCGGCCGCCGCACCCGCTGCCAAACCTCCTCGCCGCTGGCCAGCGCTGGTGATCGGGCTATGCCTGGTGGCCGGAGTGGCGGGCGGATTGGGCTGGTTCCTGCACAAACCCAAGGCCCCGCCTGCGCAATTGGCCAGTGACAAACTGGGCATGAGCCGGCCGGACGGTCTGCTCGAAACAC
>NZ_JBFTMK010000396.1:0-4710 GCF_056396965.1 Pseudomonas sp. 05N434 | reverse complement strand
ACCCTGCAACGCCGCCGTCCGGTGACGGTGGCCGACAGCGAGCGGTTTGCCCTGGAGCTGGCGAACCTTGGGGTCTCGGTGCGCCTGACCCTGCATTGGCAGAATCGCGATTACTGGGTGTTGGTGCGTCAGCGTCGGCAGGATCGCGGCGACGTGGTGCTCAAGCTGATCTCCGGCTACGTGCCGGCCCATGAGCTGAACCTGCCGCTGCACACGGCGACCCAGGAAATTGCCGAAGAGTGCCTGCTGGAAACCCCGGAGGGCTGGCTCAGCGGACGCTTCAACGAAACCTGGCTGCCAGCGCCCTACTCGGCAGCCCTGCATTACCGCGAAGCCCTGCCGTTTCGCCTGACACCACTCTCCGGCTCGGCGCGGCCGGTGCGCTGCGCGAACATGCCGCTGATCGAACGTCCCCGGGCCTACGTGCACTTGCCGACAGCCTCGCTGCAATTGATCTACGATTTGCGCCTGGACGTGCCCAAGGAAGCCAAATCCCTGAGCCTGTTCCATGTCGACGAGCGGCTGGAGGGCGATCAACTGGTGGCCCGGCTCGATCGCAAACGTCCCGATTTGTACCTGATGCCACTGCAGGACGGTCAGCCGATGGCCGAGCTCTATACCCTGAAAAAGGATCACCTGTACCCGGCAAGTACCCGCGGGTTGTATCTGGCGGAGAGTTTTGCCCGGCAGGAAGGCTGGCTGGTGAGGGATGAGCGGATTCGCTGGAAGGATTGGGTGCGGCAGCAGGGTTTGACCCCACCGGGGAAGGATTCGGGCCTGGCCCGGTTACGCGGGAAGGCGAAGCAACTGCTGAAAAGAATCGTGCCGCGCAAGAAAGTCAGCTCTTGAAGCATCACAAAAGCAAAAGATCGCAGCCTTCGGCGGCCCCTACAGGGTCATGTGTATACCTGTAGGGGCCACCGATGGCTGCGATCTTTTTTATGGCTTTACTCCGGCTCTGATTGGCGAATCTTCTCGACAATCGCCGTGGTCGAGCTGTTTTCCACCAGCCCCAGCACTTTCACGGTCCCGCCGTAAGCGCTGACGATGTCCGCGCCAACCACTTGGTCGATCCCGTAATCACCGCCCTTGACCAGTACATCCGGCTTGACCGCACGCAGCAGGTTTTCCGGGGTGCCTTCAGAGAAGCTGATCACCCAATCGACGGCGCCTAAACCTGCCAGCACCGCCATGCGACGGTCGACGCTGTTGATCGGCCGACCCGGCCCTTTCAAGCGACTCACCGACGCATCGTCATTGACCGCCACGATAAGGCGATCACCTTGGGCGCGCGCCTGTTCGAGGTAAGTCACGTGGCCGGCATGCAGGATGTCGAAGCAACCGTTGGTGAACACGATCTTCTCTTTGTGCGCTCGCGCGTCATCGACCGCCAGCAGCAACTGCTCGAGGCCCAGCACACCGCGCTCGGAGCCTTCCTCACGCTGGATCGCACGACGCAGTTCCGGTGCGCTGATGGCCGCGGTACCGAGCTTGCCGACCACGATGCCCGCCGCCAGGTTGGCCAGGGCCACCGCGTGGGGCAGCTCTTCGCCAGCGGCGATCGCCGCCGCCAGGGTAGAAATCACCGTGTCGCCGGCGCCGGTCACGTCGAACACTTCACGGGCACGGGCCGGCAGGTGCAGCGCCGGATGATCCGGGCGCAGCAAGGTCATGCCGTGCTCGCCACGGGTTACCAGCAATGCACCGAGGTCGAGGTCGTGCATCAGCTGCGCGCCCTTGCTCACCAGTTCGTGCTCATCGGCGCAACCGCCGACGATGGTTTCGAACTCGCTGAGGTTCGGGGTGATCAGGCTCGCGCCACGGTAGATCGAGAAATCCTTGCCCTTGGGATCGGCCAGCACCGGAATGCCACGGGCACGGGCGGCCTGGATCAGCACCTGATGGTTTTTCAGCGCGCCTTTGCCATAGTCGGACAGCACCAACACCTTGATGCCTTCGAGCAATTCGTCGACTTGCTCGCCCAGCGCCAGGGCGTCAGTTGCGAAAGGCTCTTCGAAGTCGATACGCAGCAATTGCTGGTGACGGCTCATGACCCGCAGCTTGACGATGGTCGGCTGGTGCGCAATGCGCTGGAACAACGCCCGCACGCCGGCACCCTTGAGGCTATTGACCAGGCTGTCGGCGGCTTCGTCGTCGCCGGTCACGCCGACCAGCGAGGCCGGCGCACCGAGCGCGGCAATGTTCAAGGCAACGTTGGCGGCACCGCCCGGGCGGTCCTCGATGTGCTCGACCTTGACGACCGGTACCGGCGCCTCAGGGGAGATCCGTGAGGTACCACCATGCCAGTAACGGTCGAGCATGACATCGCCGACCACCAAGACAGGGGCTTGATTGAATCGCGGCATGGACAACTTCATGGAGCAACCCACATACAAAATGAACAGGGGCGCGATATTAACACAGGGTTGGCGCTGGCTTGCGGGGCGGCTGCAACCGGATGAATCGGCAGGGAATTCTGTTCATTTATTGAGCAGAAATTGCGATAAACGATGGCAAGCGTCCTCACGTTGCAGCACCTGGGTGTCGATCTCGCACTCAGCCGTCAGCGGTGCCTCATAAGGGCTGTCGATGCCAGTGAAGTTCTTGATCCGCCCTTGGCGGGCCGCTTGATACAAACCTTTGGGGTCCCGTTGCGCGCACACCGCGAACGGCGTGCTCACGTATACCTCGATGAAATCGCCCTCAGCGAACAACCGACGAGCGGCATCACGCTCTGCGCGAAACGGCGAGATCGCCGCAACAATCACAATCAAACCGGCGTCGACCATCAGCCGTGCCACCTCGGCCATGCGCCGGATGTTTTCCCGGCGACACTCAGCACTCATTCCCAAGTCACGACACAGGCCATTGCGCAGGTTGTCGCCATCGAGCAGGAACGTGTGCAGCCCGCGCCGATTGAGTTGCAACTCCAGTGCATTGGCCAGGGTCGACTTGCCCGCGCCCGACAGGCCCGTCAACCACAGGCAACGCGGGTGCTGGAATTTGATTGCGGCGCGGTCGCGGTTCGACAGTGACAGATCGTAAGGCCTGATCTCTGGAACAGGTATCGACAGGGGCTCATTCATAACCGAGCATTTCGTAATCGCGCTGGTACACCCGCCGCACCAGCCGACGGGTACGCACCGAGCAGAAATCGCGGGCAAGCATCGGACGCCGCTGTTGCGAGCCRTTGACGTGAGGCAACACCGCCCAGTGGCCCACCTGTTCGCAGACCAGGCGAAAATCCCGCTCCAGATGCTCCTGGTAGCCAATGAAGTCCAGGGCCAGATGCCCCAGGGAGTCGGTCAGAAAATCCGTTTGCGCGGCAAAATGCATTTGTCGGCTGATGGTCTCCGAATGCAGCCAGCGAGCGACGAAATCATCGAAGTCGCGGTAGTGGCAGACCAGCCTCTGCGCCGCCTGATCGCGCCGGCCCAACTCATTGCCGCGCAAAAAAGCATAAGCCGAGTAGGCCCTTTCCAGCGGATCACGAACGAAGGCGAACTTGAAACTGGCGGCAAACTGCTCGGGAAATTGCTGCTCGTACCAGTACAACGGCAAGTGCCCGGGGCTCCACCCATCGAACATCGCCGCACATACGCTGCTCCCGGCACACTTGGGAACATGAATGAATAGACAGGAACGCTGCTCGAAGGCCCGTGGGAAGCTCAGGCTGGCCGACATCGACTTGTTGATCACCTGACGGTCCACGACCGACAGGCGTCCCAGCAGGAAAGCCCGCTGCGGCTTGGGCAAGAGCTTCCAGAGATAACGTTGCAGCATGGCAGTACCCGCGCGAAAGGGTTGCCCCCCTCGATTGAAGTCAAAGTTCGTTCAGGAACCTTAACAAGCGCGTTGCCGAGATTTATTCCGGTTTGGTCAAGAAGCGTAAAGGTCTGGATACAATCCACCGGACGCGTTGCACGCCGGTGAACGCAAGGGTGAGCAGGGCTCACCCTTGCATCGAATCAGGCGATGTCTTCAGCCGGGGCGTCGAGGCCCATGGCGTTCAGACGGGCGTAGTAGCCATTCTGCGCCAGAAGCTCGGCATGGGTGCCGCGCTCGACGATCCGGCCCTGATCCATGACCAGAATCAGGTCAGCCTTCTCGATGGTCGACAACCGGTGAGCGATGACCAGCGTCGTTCGACCTTTCATGACCTGATCCAGTGCAGCCTGAATATGCCGCTCGGATTCGGTATCGAGGGCCGAAGTGGCTTCGTCGAGAATCAGCAACGGTGCATTCTTCAGCAAGGCCCGGGCAATTGCCAGACGCTGACGTTGACCGCCGGACAGCAACACGCCGTTCTCGCCGACCTGGGTGTCCAGGCCTTCGGGCAACTGCGCAATGAAGTCCATCGCGTAGGCGTCTCTTGCCGCCTTCTCGATGTCTTCGCGGGGAGCCCCAGCCAGATCGCCATACGCAATGTTGTTGGCCACGGTGTCGCTGAACAGCGTCACATGCTGGGTCACCTGGGCGATGTGCCTGCGCAGGTTCAGCAGCTTGTACTGTTCCACTTCAACGCCATCGATCAGGATCTCGCCCTTGTCGTGGTGATAGAAGCGCGGAATCAGGTTGGCCAATGTCGACTTGCCGCTGCCCGAACGCCCCACCAATGCCACCATTTGCCCCGGCTCGACCGAGAAACTGATGTCATCGAGTACCTGGCGATCGGTGCCCGGGTAAGTGAAGCTCAAGTGACGCACATCC
>NZ_JBFTMK010000395.1:0-9590 GCF_056396965.1 Pseudomonas sp. 05N434 | reverse complement strand
GCCCTCGAGGCCATGCCCGAAATCGATCACAACTCACCGGAAGCCAATGGCACCTTTACCCAAAAAGGTGGCATGAAGCAGAGCAAGGGCTTGCCGGCGGTGATGTATTCGACCAAGACCGTGCCGTCGATGAACGACAAGCACATCCGCATCGGCGGTTATCCGGTACCGCTGGAATCCGATGCGAAGGGCCGCAGCACGTTGTTCTTCCTCGTGCCGTACCCAGGCGCTTGTATCCACGTGCCACCACCGCCGCCTAACCAACTGGTGCTGGTGCGTTATCCCAAAGGCCTGAAGCTGAATGACATCTACACACCGCTGTGGGTGACCGGTACGCTGAAGATCGAGAAGGTCAGCAACGACCTGGCGGATGCGGCGTATGCGCTGGATGCGGCGCAGGTGCGGGTGGTCAAGGAGTCGGATTTGTAGGTTTTTAAATGTGGGAGCAAGCCTGCTCCCACATTTATTGTGTGGTGTTAAAGCGGTTTGCTGGCGATGCTCACGCCCAGGGTATGGCTAGCCCCCGGTGCCAGCGTCACCACATCATCCATCACATTTGCCGTTTCAATGCACAGCATGCGCTGCCAGCCATCGTCAGCCATGTCGCTGAACGCGGCCGCACGGTCGATCCACGGGTTCCAGATCACCGCCGAGCGCGAACCGCTGCTGGTCAGTTCAATGCGTCGCTCCCAATGCGGGTCAACGATGCTCAATGTCGGCGGGGTATTCAGATAGATGCGGTCGGTCTCACCGGTAAAACGCAGATCACCGGTCTGAGTGACGGTTTTCCAGTCGTCCAGTGTCTCGATGTAACTCAAGCCATCCAGCCCTTCAACGTGCACGTTGCGCACATCGCTGACCGCGAAATAGCTGTGCAGCGCCTGGCTGATCGTGACCGGTTCGGCGCCGTTGTTTTCGCTCGTCAGGCTGATATGCAATTGTTCATCCAGACGAATGCTCAGTTTCAAGTCCACCTGATGCGGCCAGCCTGGCAGTCCGCCTTCGGGGTAGGGCAGGACGAATTCCACCTTCAGGCTTTCGCCCTCGGTTTCGATGCTGCCCAGTTCCCAGTCCATCGCTCGCACCAGCCCGTGAGCGGTCGGCGGCTCCTGGCTGATGCGCATGGCCTGGACACTCTGCGGGTTGCGCGACAGATTGCCGAACCACGGCCAGCACACCGGCACACCGGCACGAATAGCTTTGCCGGTCTTGAACACTGCCTCGTCGTTGAGCCAGATCAGCGGCGGTTGGCCGGCCAATTGATAACTGAGGATGTGCGCGCCTTGCTGGGCCACCAGCAATTCGGCCTGACCGTGGCGGATGCGCCAGCAGTTCAGTTCATCCAGTTTCACGGCTTCGACGGTGGGCGTGCTCATGGGGCGACTCTCAATCAGGAACAATGACTGCTATGGACCGCAAAACGGTCACCGCGTTTAACGAGCGCCTTGTTTAACGAGCTCTGGGCGGAACCGAACGAGTGCGGCCGCTGCCGTCGATGGCGACGAACACAAACACGGCTTCGGTCACTTTACGCCACTCGCTGGACAGTGGATCGTCGCTCCAGACTTCGACCATCATCTGAATCGAGCTGCKACCGATTTCCAGGGCCTGGGTATAGAAGGAGAGCTGAGCGCCCACCGCCACCGGCACCAGAAACGCCATGCGATCGATCGCAACGGTGGCCACGCGACCACCGGCAACCTTGCTGGCCATTGCGGTGCCAGCCAAATCCATCTGCGCCACCAGCCAGCCGCCGAAAATATCGCCAAAGCCGTTGGTTTCACGCGGAAGCGCGGTAATTTGCAGGGCCAGGTCGCCTTGCGGGATTGGATCTTCTTGTTCGAGCTCTATCATGCCGGGGGTGCCTCTGACCCGTGACTCTCATTGGTACTTCAGGTGAATAGCCGTCTCAAGGAAAAACGATTCAGCCCCGAACATACTACGTTCGTCACGTTTTTCGTAAGGCGCCTAAAGGGAAACTCTGCGAAATCGGCTGACGGGTGCCAACGACGGTTTCGCACAGCAACCCCTTACAAACCGTTGCAACGTTGTGAGTATATCGGTCGATAGACTTCGAGACGACCGTCCGGTTCTCATTTCGACCGTCAAATACGCACCTCTATGTGCTTTTTCGAACAATTTGCTATCGTGCCGAACCTCTGTTCTTCCCCGCCGACATGCCCGAGTGGCTGCGCCTGATGCAGACGTTCGGCATTTTCGCCGCCGGTTACCTGGCCAGGCCGCTGGGCGGCATCGTCATGGCGCACTTCGGTGACCTGCTGGGACGCAAGAAGATGTTCACCCTGAGCATTTTCATGATGGCGGTACCCACCCTGATCATGGGCTTGCTGCCGACTTATGCGCAGATAGGCATGTGGGCGCCGATCCTGTTGCTGCTGATGCGGGTGATCCAGGGCGCAGCGATTGGCGGCGAAGTGCCGGGAGCCTGGGTATTCGTTTCCGAACACGTACCGCAACGGCATATCGGTTATGCCTGCGGCACGCTGACCAGCGGTCTGACTGCCGGCATTCTTTTGGGCTCGTTGGTCGCCACGGCAATCAACAGCCTCTATACGCCGGTGGAAGTGGCCGATTACGCCTGGCGGATCCCGTTCCTGCTGGGCGGCGTGTTTGGCCTGTTCTCGGTCTACCTGCGCCGCTGGCTGCACGAAACCCCGGTGTTTGCCGAACTGCAATTGCGTAAAGCCCTGGCCGAAGAAGTGCCGCTGCGCGCTGTGCTGCGTGACCATCGCGGTGCGATTCTGATTTCCATGCTGCTGACCTGGTTGCTGTCCGCCGGGATCATCGTGGTCATCCTCATGACGCCGACTGTATTGCAGACCGTTTACCACTTCCCGCCGACTACCGCGTTGCAGGCCAACAGCCTGGCCATCGTGTTCCTGAGCCTGGGCTGTGTGGCCTCCGGCGCACTGGCTGACCGTTTTGGCGCCGGGCGGGTGTTCGTGTTCGGTAGCGCGTTGCTGCTGCTGACCTCGTGGACCTTCTATCACAGCCTGTTCAATCATCCCGACTGGCTGTTCCCGATGTATGCCCTGACCGGTTTGCTGGTCGGCACCATCGGTGCAGTGCCGTATGTGATGGTCAAAGCCTTCCCGGCGGTGGTGCGCTTCAGCGGCCTGTCGTTCTCCTACAACCTGGCCTACGCCATCTTCGGCGGCCTGACCCCGATGGTCGTCACCCTGCTGCTCAAGGAAAGCCCGATGGGGCCGGCGTATTACGTAGCGATCATTTGTGGTGTCGGGGTTCTGGTGGGCGGGTATCTCTGGAAGAAGGGGCGCTAACCTTGTAACCGATCATTCCCACGCAGAGCGTGGGAACGATCTATCGCTAGATGCTGGCCTTTCATCCAATTGTCATATTTCAGCCATAGAGTGTTCACACGGCCTGCTGATACTTGGCCCCGACTTAACACACCCTATCTGCTAGGAGTAAGGCATGAAACTGAAGCGTTTGATGGCGGCAATGACTTTTGTCGCTGCTGGCGTTGCGACTGCCAACGCGGTTGCCGCTGTTGACCCTGCTATCCCGAGCTACACCAAGACCACTGGTGTGTCGGGCAACCTGTCCAGCGTCGGCTCCGATACCCTGGCCAACCTCATGACCCTGTGGGCTGAGAACTACAAAAAAGAATACCCGAACGTAAACATCCAGATTCAGGCCGCTGGCTCTGCCACCGCGCCACCTGCGCTGACTGAAGGCACCTCCAACCTGGGCCCGATGAGCCGCAAGATGAAGGACACCGAACTGGCGGCCTTCGAGCAGAAGTACGGCTACAAGCCAACCGCTATCCCGGTGGCCGTGGACGCCCTGGCGGTCTTCGTACACAAAGACAACCCGATCCAGCACCTGACCATGGAACAAGTCGACGCGATCTTCTCCTCGACTCGTCTGTGCGGCGCCAAAGCTGATGTGAAAACCTGGGGCGACCTGGGTGTGACCGGCGACCTGGCCAACAAGCCAGTACAACTGTTCGGCCGTAACTCGGTATCCGGCACTTATGGCTACTTCAAAGAAGAAGCCCTGTGCAAAGGCGACTACAAGCCAAACGTTAACGAACAACCAGGTTCGGCTTCGGTCGTGCAGTCGATCAGCTCCTCGCTGAACGGCATCGGTTACTCGGGCATCGGCTACAAGACCGCCAGCGTGAAGACCGTGGCCCTGGCCAAGAAAGGCAGCACTGACTTCATCGAAGACAGCGAAGAAAACGCCCTGAACGGTAAATACCCGCTGTCGCGTTTCCTCTACGTATATGTCAACAAGGCCCCTAACAAGCCTCTGGCCCCGCTGGAAGCCGAGTTCGTGAAACTGGTTCTGTCCAAGCAGGGCCAGGAAGTTGTAGTGAAAGACGGCTACATCCCACTGCCAGCCAAGGTTGCTGCAAAAGCTCTGGCTGACCTGGGTCTGGCGGAAGGCGGCGCTGAAGTCGCAAAAAAGTAAAACCCTAGGTCCGGGGTAAACCCGGACCTGCAGGAGCGAAGCTTGCCCGCGAAGGAATCGCCGCATCGCTCG
Source organism: Pseudomonas sp. 05N434 (assembly GCF_056396965.1). Lineage (NCBI taxonomy): Bacteria > Pseudomonadati > Pseudomonadota > Gammaproteobacteria > Pseudomonadales > Pseudomonadaceae > Pseudomonas > Pseudomonas sp. 05N434. Next base: position 5,060 of record NZ_JBFTMK010000395.1, on the reverse strand, counting down.
CTCCTGCAAAGGCTCAGGGTTGCCACGCTGGCAACCCGGCCCCCCAAATTTCCGATCCACTGCCAGTTTCCACTGGCGGCGGATTTGTTGCGTCACTGCATTGTCATCTTTCTGTCATACAGGATCGCTAGGGTGTGCGCATGAATGATCTGGCCAATTCCACCATGACTACAAATCCCCCCAAGCGAATTGACTTCAATACGCCTGAGCTGCACCGCAAGCGCCGTATTCGTGCGCTGAAAGATCGCCTGACCCGTTGGTATGTGCTTGTCGGCGGCCTCGCCGTCCTGGGCGCGATCACCCTGATCTTCTTCTTCCTCGGTTATGTTGTCGCGCCGCTGTTCCAGGGGGCTGATCTGACCGCCAAAGACGCCATCACGCCCGCCTGGATGCAAGACGCCGGCAAGCCGCTGATGATCTCCCTTGAAGAACAGAACCAGGTGGCCATGCGGGTTTCCGACAAGGGCCAGGCGCTATTCTTTGATATCGATAGCGGCGCCGAACTGCGTCGTGTCGACCTGCCGATCCCGGCCGGTACCAGCGTGACCTCCATCGGTGAAGATCAACCCGGCCATCCATTGGTCGCAGTGGGGTTGTCCAACGGTCAGGTGCTGGTGTTCCGTCACACCTATAAAGTCAGCTACCCGGACGGCAAGAAAACCATCTCGCCGGCCATCGAATACCCGTACGGCGAAACGCCAATCGCGCTGAACGAGGCGGGCGGCGCTCTGGAGCACGTCAGCCTCAATGCCACCGATTCGACCCTGCTGCTGGCTGGCTCCACTGGTGCGCAACTGCATGTCATGTCGCTGACCAGCGAAGAAAACATGATGACCGGCGAAGTCACCAACGAGCAGAAACGTATCGACCTGCCGCAAATGACCGAGCCAGTGAAGAACATCTTCGTCGACCCGCGTCAGCAGTGGCTATACGTGGTCAACGGTCGTGCTCAAGCCGATGTGTTCAGCCTGCGCGTCAAGAGTCTCAACGGTCGCTACAAATTGCTCGAAGACGGCGATGCCGAGATTACCGCCAGCACCCAGCTGGTGGGTGGTATCTCACTGATCCTCGGCGACTCCAAGGGCGGTCTCGCCCAGTGGTTCATGGCTCGCGATCACGATGGCGAACTGCGCCTGAAGCAAATCCGCACCTTCCAGATGGGCGCTGCGCCGATTGTTGAAATCACCGCCGAAGAACGTCGAAAAGGCTTCGTTGCCCTTGATGCGTCCGGCAAGCTCGGCGTGTTCCACAGCACCGCGCACCGCACTTTGCTGGTGGATCAGGTGGTCGACGGCCAAGGCCTGTTCGGCCTGTCGCCACGGGCCAACCGCGTGATCGTGGAGCAGGGCGGCAAGCTGCAACCGTTGCTGCTCGACAACCCGCACCCGGAAGTTTCCTGGAGCGCGTTGTGGAGCAAAGTCTGGTACGAGAACTACGACGAGCCTAAATACGTCTGGCAATCGACCGCCGCCAACACCGACTTCGAACCCAAGCTGAGCCTCTCGCCGCTGACCTTCGGTACCCTGAAAGCCGCGTTCTACGCCATGCTGCTGGCCGCGCCCCTGGCCGTCGCCGCAGCGATCTACACCGCGTACTTCATGGCCCCGGGCATGCGTCGCAAGGTCAAGCCGGTGATCGAACTGATGGAGGCGATGCCGACGGTGATCCTCGGCTTCTTCGCTGGCCTGTTCCTCGCACCGTATGTAGAAGGGCATTTGCCGGGCATCTTCAGCCTGCTGATGCTCCTGCCGATCGGCATTCTGGTGGCGGGTTTCGTCTTCAGTCGCCTGCCTGAGTCGATCCGCCTGAAAGTGCCGGACGGCTGGGAAAGCGCGATCCTGATTCCGGTGATTCTGTTCGTGGGCTGGCTGTCGCTGTACATGAGCCCGTACATGGAAGCCTGGTTCTTCGGCGGTGACATGCGTATGTGGATCTCCCACGACCTGGGCATCACCTACGACCAGCGCAACGCTCTGGTGGTCGGCCTGGCCATGGGCTTTGCAGTCATCCCGAACATCTACTCGATCGCCGAAGACGCCGTGTTCAGCGTGCCACGCGGCCTGACCCTCGGCGTCAGCGTCTGCGCAAGAAATACTCGTCGCTTTAACAAAGGTAGAAGTCTGTGAAACAGAACTCCCTGAATGGATGGTTCAAGAGCGGCGCCCCCGGCGTCTGGATCAGCGGCGGCGCGGTGTCCATTGCGGTCATCATGACCATTGGCCTGCTGGCGGTCATTGCCGTGCGCGGTCTGGGGCACTTCTGGCCGGCGGACCTGATCCACGCCAATTACGACGTGCCGGGCCAGGCCAACCACCTGGTCATCGGCGAAGTGGTGCAGAAGGAAGAAGTGCCACGCGAGCGCCTGAAAACCGCTGGCCTGCCGGTGCCCGATCAGGGCCCGGAGTTCATGACCCGCGAGCTGATCAAGGTCGGCAACCGCGATCTGAACGGCACGGACTTCACCTGGATTGTCGGCGAGTGGCTGACCAACCAGAAAACCCCGCCAGAGCTGATGACCATCGAGCGTCGCGAGTGGGGCAACTTCTACGGCTACCTGGTCAACGTCAAAGAGGACGGCAAGGTCGTCGCTGAAGGCGAAGCCGCATGGCCTGAGTTGCAGGCCCGTGTCGATCGCGTCAACCAGTTGGCTGGGCAGCTCAAGAGCCTGGAAAAAACCGACATCGGCGCGATCAACGCCGGTCTCGAACGTGTTCGTCTGCACGGTCGCAAGCTGGAATTGGCCGGCCGTCTCGACGCTACCGCACAGGCGGACCTGGAGTCTGAGCGTGCCGAGCTGAATGCCCGTTATCAGGAAATCGAAGCGCGTCTGAACGACCTGCACAAGCAGTTCAACCGTGACAGCCTGACGGCTCGTGACGCGAACGGTAAAGAGGTCGAGATCGGTATCGGCAAAGTGGTTCACGCCTATCAGCCGAACGCCATGAGCACCTTTACCAAGGTTGGCTTCTACTTCAGCAAGGTCTGGGAATTCCTCAGTGATGACCCGCGCGAAGCCAACACCGAAGGCGGGATCTTCCCGGCGATTTTCGGCACCGTGATGATGACCTTGATCATGGCGATGATCGTCACTCCGTTCGGAGTGCTGGCGGCGGTCTACCTGCGTGAATACGCCAAGCAGAACACCCTGACCCGAGTGATCCGTATTGCGGTGAACAACCTGGCGGGCGTACCGGCGATCGTTTACGGCGTGTTCGGCCTGGGCTTCTTCGTTTATGTACTGGGCGGCTCGATCGACCGGTTGTTCTTCCCCGAAGCCTTGCCGGCGCCGACCTTCGGTACGCCGGGTCTGTTGTGGGCTTCGTTGACCTTGGCCCTGCTGGCTGTGCCGGTGGTGATCGTGGCCACCGAAGAAGGCCTGGCGCGGATTCCTCGCACCGTGCGCGAAGGCTCGTTGGCCCTCGGCGCGACCAAGGCCGAGACCTTGTGGAAGATCGTGCTGCCGATGGCCAGCCCGGCAATGATGACCGGCATGATCCTCGCCGTGGCCCGCGCCGCCGGTGAAGTGGCGCCGCTGATGCTGGTGGGTGTAGTGAAACTGGCGCCGTCGCTGCCGCTGGATGGCAACTACCCGTACCTGCACCTGGACCAGAAGATCATGCACCTGGGCTTCCACATCTATGACGTCGGCTTCCAGAGCCCGAACGTAGAAGCCGCGCGGCCGCTGGTGTATGCCACGGCGCTGCTGCTGGTGCTGGTGATCGCGACATTGAACCTGTCGGCCGTTTATATCCGTAACCACCTGCGCGAGAAGTACAAGGCGCTGGATAGCTGATCAACACCGAACTGTAGGAGCCGGCTTGCTGGCGAAGGCATCACCGCGGTGAGCCTGCGGGACCGAGTTGTCTGCATCGCCAGCAAGCCGGCTCCTACAAAGAATTGCGTAACCGCGGGCCTGGCCTGCGGCCCCGAACCGAATTTGTTAGCACAGGGAGCCTCCCATGCAGCACGAAGCACACACTCACGGCATCAACATGTCGGCCCTGGGCCGCGACAAACAGAGCCTGAGTCTCGAGCAGGAAACCGTGGCCATCGAAGTGCCGGGGTTGAGCCTGTTCTACGGCGACAAACAAGCGCTGTATGACGTCAGCATGAACATCCCGAAACAGCGCGTGACCGCCTTCATCGGCCCGTCCGGCTGTGGCAAGTCCACGCTGTTGCGCACTTTCAACCGCATGAACGACCTGGTGGATGGCTGCCGCGTCGAAGGCGCGATCAACCTCTACGGCAACAACATCTACCGCAAGGGCGAGGACGTGGCCGAGCTGCGTCGTCGCGTCGGCATGGTGTTCCAGAAGCCCAACCCGTTCCCGAAAACCATCTATGAAAACGTGGTTTACGGCTTGCGCATCCAGGGCATCAACAAAAAGCGCATCCTCGACGAAGCCGTCGAGTGGGCGTTGAAAGGCGCGGCGCTGTGGGATGAAGTCAAGGATCGTCTGCACGAGTCGGCACTCGGTCTGTCCGGTGGTCAGCAGCAACGTCTGGTGATTGCCCGCACCATCGCCGTGGAGCCGGAAGTGCTGCTGCTCGACGAACCGTGCTCGGCACTCGACCCGATCTCCACGCTGAAAGTCGAAGAGCTGATCTACGAACTGAAATCCAAGTTCACCATTGTTATCGTGACCCACAACATGCAACAGGCCGCGCGGGTTTCCGACTACACGGCGTTCATGTATATGGGCAAACTGGTGGAGTTCGGCGACACCGACACCCTGTTCACCAATCCGGCGAAGAAGCAGACCGAAGACTACATCACCGGTCGTTACGGCTAGGAAGCTGTTGTTGCTCACTGAACTGACGCTGCGGCCCACCGCACCTTACCGGACGCTCCAAGGACGCCAACATGATTAGTAAAGAAGGCCTTACCCATCACATCTCCCAGCAGTTCAACGCTGAGCTCGAGGAAGTGCGCAGCCACCTCCTGGCCATGGGCGGGCTGGTCGAGAAGCAGGTCAACGACGCGGTCACCGCGCTGATCGAGGCCGATTCCGGCCTGGCCCAGCAAGTGCGCGAGGTCGACGACCAGATCAACCAGATGG
>NZ_JBFTMK010000394.1:0-4778 GCF_056396965.1 Pseudomonas sp. 05N434 | reverse complement strand
TACGCATCCAAGGTGCGTCTTCGTTCCAGTCTTCCGAACGCCACGAGTTCTGCACCGCGCGGAACACACGCTCCGGGTGCGGCATCATGATGGTCACGCGACCGTCGCGGCTGGTCAAACCGGTGATACCGCGCGGCGAGCCGTTCGGGTTGGCCGGGTATTTCTCGGTGACCTTGCCGTGGTTGTCGACGAAACGCATTGCCACGCAACCCGACAGATCGGCTTGCAGCAAGGCTTCTTCGCTGGCGAATTCGGCATGGCCTTCACCGTGGGCGATGGCGATCGGCATGCGCGAACCGGCCATGCCCTGCAGGAAGATCGAGTTCGACTCCTGGATCTGAACCATGGCCACGCGGGCTTCGAACTGCTCGGAACGGTTACGCACGAAGTGCGGCCAGAACTCGCTGCCCGGGATCAGTTCGTGCAGGTTGGACATCATCTGGCAACCGTTGCACACGCCGAGGGTGAAGCTGTCGGTACGTTCGAAGAAGCCCTGGAAGGCATCGCGAGCGCGACTGTTGAACAGCGCGGACTTGGCCCAGCCTTCGCCGGCCCCCAGTACGTCGCCGTAGGAGAAACCGCCGCAAGCGACCATGCCCTTGAAGTCGTTCAGGTCGACACGGCCAGCCAGGATGTCGCTCATGTGCACGTCGATCGCGTTGAAACCGGCACGGTCGAACGCGGCCGCCATTTCCACCTGACCGTTGACGCCCTGCTCACGCAGCACGGCAACCTGTGGGCGAATGCCTTTCTTGATGTAAGGCGCGGCGACGTCCTGGTTGACGTCATAGCTGAGCTTGACGCTCAGGCCCGGGTTGTCTTCTTCCAGCAGCACGTCGAACTCTTGTTCGGCGCAGTCGGCGTTATCACGCAGACGCTGGATCTGGTAGCTGGTTTCAGCCCACTGACGTTGCAGCAGACGACGCTGACCTTCGAATACGGTATCGCCGTTAAACGTGATGCTGATCTCGCCGTTGTTCATCGGCTGACCAATCACCGATACGCAGTCGCCCAGGCCAGCAGCGCTGAACTGCGCGAGGATATCCGCGGTGGCGTCCTGGCGAACCTGGATCACAGCGCCCAGTTCTTCGTTGAACAGGATCGCGGCGATATCGGCGGAAGTCTCTGCCAGACCGTCGAGGTTCAGGCTCAGGCCACAGTGGCCGGCAAACGCCATTTCCACCACGCTGGTCAGCAGACCACCGTCGGAACGGTCGTGGTAAGCCAGCAGGTGACCGTCGGCGTTGAGGCCCTGGATCACGGCGAAGAAGGCTTTCAGGTCTTCGGCGTCATCGACGTCCGGTGCCTGTTTGCCGAGCTTGCCGTGAACCTGAGCGAGGATCGAGGCACCCATGCGGTTCTGGCCGCGACCGAGGTCGATCAGGATCAGGTCGGTGGTGCCCTTGTCCATGCGCAGTTGCGGGGTCAGGGTCTGACGGATGTCAGCCACTGGCGCGAAACCGGTCACGATCAGCGACATCGGCGAAGTGACAGCCTTATCGACACCTTCGTCGTTCCAGCGAGTGGCCATGGACATGGAGTCCTTGCCCACCGGGATGGTGATGCCCAGCTCAGGGCACAGTTCCATGCCGACCGCTTTCACGGTGTCATACAGACGTGCGTCTTCACCTGGGTGACCGGCAGCGGACATCCAGTTCGCCGACAGTTTGATGTCGGAGATCTTGGCGATGCGCGAGGCGGCGATGTTGGTCAGGGTTTCGCCGATGGCCATGCGGCCCGACGCCGGAGCGTCCAGCAGGGCCAGCGGAGTGCGCTCGCCCATGGCCATGGCTTCACCGGTATAAACGTCGAAGCTGGTGGCGGTAACGGCAACGTCGGCCACCGGAACCTGCCACGGGCCGACCATCTGGTCACGGGCCACGAGGCCGGTGATGGTGCGGTCGCCGATGGTGATCAGGAAGCTTTTGCTGGCCACGGCCGGGTGATGCAGGACGCGCTCGACGCAGTTGGCGATGTCGAGGGTCGACGGATCGAAATCGTCGCCCAGCTCGTTTTCACGAACCACCGAACGGTGCATGCGCGGGGCTTTGCCCAGCAGCACTTCGAGCGGCATATCCACCGGGCTGTTGCCGAAGTGGCTGTCGGTCACGGTCAGTTGCGGCTCGGCAGTGGCTTCGCCGACTACCGCGAATGGGCAACGCTCACGCTCGCAGATCGCCTTGAAGCGTTCGAAGTCCGCCGGGCCGACTGCCAGAACGTAGCGTTCCTGGGATTCGTTACTCCAGATTTCGTGCGGGGCCATGCCCGGCTCGTCGTTTGGAATGTTGCGCAGTTCGAAACGGCCACCACGGTCGCCATCGTTGACCAGTTCCGGGAAGGCGTTGGACAGACCGCCCGCGCCGACGTCGTGGATGAAGCTGATCGGGTTTTTGTCGCCCAGTTGYCAGCAACGGTCGATGACTTCCTGGCAACGACGCTCCATCTMGGGGTTTTCACGTTGTACGGAAGCGAAGTCCAGGTCTGCCGAGCTGGTGCCGGTGGCCATGGAGGAAGCCGCGCCGCCACCCAGACCGATCAGCATCGCCGGGCCGCCAAGCACGATCAGCTTGGAGCCAACGACGATTTCGCMTTTCTTGACGTGTTCTTCACGGATGTTGCCCATGCCGCCAGCCAGCATGATCGGCTTGTGGTAACCGCGAACTTCATCGCCATGGGGCGTGGTGATCGACTGTTCGAAGGTACGGAAGTAGCCGGTCAGCGCCGGACGGCCGAATTCGTTGTTGAATGCAGCGCCGCCCAACGGGCCTTCGATCATGATGTCCAGCGCGGTAACGATGCGCTCGGGCTTGCCGTATGGCACTTCCCACGGCTGTTCGAAGCCCGGGATCTGCAGGTTCGACACGGTGAAACCGGTCAGGCCAGCCTTTGGCTTCGCGCCACGACCGGTGGCGCCTTCGTCGCGAATCTCGCCGCCGCTACCGGTGGATGCGCCCGGGAACGGGGCAATCGCGGTCGGGTGGTTGTGCGTTTCGACTTTCATCAGAATGTGCACCGGTTCCTGCACCGCGCCGTACTGGCGGGTTTCAGGGTCCGGGAAGAAACGACCGGCCACGGAACCGACGATGACCGAGGCGTTGTCCTTATAAGCCGACAGAACACCTTCGCTGTGCATCTGGTAGGTGTTCTTGATCATGCCGAACAGGCTTTTTTCCTGGCTCTGACCGTCGATATCCCAACTGGCGTTGAAGATCTTGTGACGGCAGTGCTCGGAGTTCGCCTGGGCGAACATCATCAGTTCGATGTCGTGCGGGTTGCGCTTCAAACCAAGGAAGGCATTGACCAGGTAGTCGATTTCGTCTTCGGCCAGGGCCAGGCCCAGCTCGGTGTTGGCTTTTTCCAGCGCGGCGCGGCCGCCACCCAGCACATCGATCGCGGTCAGGGGCTTGGGTTCGGCGTGGCTGAACAGGCCGGAGGCTTGTTCGAGGTTGCCCAGCACAATCTGGGTCATGCGGTCGTGCAGCGCGTCTGCGATCAGCTGCGCTTCGGCGTCGCTGAACTGGCCGGCGACGTAAAACGCAATGCCGCGTTCCAGGCGCTGGATCTTGGTCAGGCCGCAGTTGCGAGCGATATCGCTGGCTTTACTGGACCACGGCGAAATGGTGCCGAAACGCGGCAATACCAGGAACAGACGACCAGTGGGCTCTTGTACCGGAACGCTAGGGCCGTACTTCAGAAGGCGCGCGAGCACCTGCTGTTCGTCGCCGGTCAGGACGCCGGTAACTTCGGCGAAGTGAGCGAATTCAGCATACAAGCCGCTGACAGCTGGAACCTTCTGGCTCAGTTGCTCAAGGAGTTTGCTGTGGCGAAAGGCAGAAAGGGCAGGAGCGCCGCGCAGGATCAACATCTTCGGGACAGCCTCGGGAAGGGGTGTGCTTTGAGGCCGTGCATTCTAGCCTAAACCGCCCGCGACATCACCCGAAACGGTGCACGCGGTTGCACCCGAACGTCGGGCCGGGTATTCGGGCCCTGAACAGGTGCGCGCCGGGGGTTATTTTTTCTGTCAAAAAATGCTGTTCGGGCCCATTCCTGCGGGCTCCAAGCGGGTTTTTGAAGCCCTAGCAGACAAGCCCTTCTCTGTCGAGATATGGCGCTCGTGGTCCTTTGCGTATACTGCGCAGATGTTTTTCCCAACGGCTTTGCGTCCGCGGTACGCCAAATGGCTGATCGCAACCGGACTCTTCCTGATGCTCAGTGGCTGTGTTGATAAACCCAACACGCTGGAGCGCGTAAAGGAGGATGGCGTGCTGCGGGTGATTACCCGGAACAGCCCCGCCACCTACTTTCAGGATCGCAATGGTGAAACCGGCTTCGAATACGAGCTGGTGAAGCGCTTCGCCGACGATCTGGGGGTCGAACTCAAGATCGAAACCGCCGACAATCTCGACGACCTGTTCAATCAGGTGGGCAAGCCAAATGGCCCGGTGCTGGCCGCTGCCGGCCTGGTCAGCAGCGAGGACCGCAAAAAGCAGGTGCGGTTTTCCCATTCCTACCTCGAAGTCACCCCGCAGATCATCTATCGCAACGGCCAGTCGCGGCCGACCGACGCAGGCGATCTGGTCGGCAAGAAGATCATCGTGCTCAAGGGCAGCACCCACGCCGAGCAATTGGCAGAGCTGAAAAAGAAATATCCCGGCATTGAATACGAAGAGTCCRACGCAGTTGAAGTCGTCGACCTGCTGCGTATGGTCGACGAAGGTCAGATCGACCTGACCCTGGTCGACTCCAACGAAGTGGCGATGAACCAGGTCTACTTCCCC
>NZ_JBFTMK010000393.1:0-4778 GCF_056396965.1 Pseudomonas sp. 05N434 | reverse complement strand
CTTCCGGGGGGACGTATCCAATCGTGTGTTTTTCGATGAGCGGAGCGGAGGGTGTTGCTGCGGTGGACATGGTGAACTCCAAGGCAAGGATGAGTACGTGGACGTACTTCGGTGAGCGCCGCGCGAGCGACGCTTTTCTTGTTGGAGCGATGATGTGCAATGCGTCGGGATAGATAAATTAGTAAGTTTGTTGCTTCAAACCTTAAAAAATATATGCCCGGGGTTTTGGTGTGTCGGGTATGTTCAGGCTTGATCCTGAGCGTCCTTGGATACTCCGTAATGCCTGGTTTTGTTACCTGTGGCGAGGGGGCTTCCCCCCGCTCGGCTGCGAAGCAGTCGTAAAACCGCTGCATGCGGTGCACCTGATACACCATGGTTGCAGGTTTTGGAGCCGCTTCGCGACCCAACGGGGGCAAGCCCCCTCGCCACAGAGTTGTGCGTCGACTGATCCCGCAGGCTTCGCCAGCTCTTACAGTAATTGTGTTCCGCGGAAGTTTTTTGATTTTGATGTGTTGTGTCTGGAGGTCCCCATGGCCGCTTACAACCTGCGACAGCTCAAGTATTTCGTCACCACCGCCGACTGCGGCAGCGTGGCGGAGGCTTCGCGCAAGCTTTATATCGCGCAGCCGTCGGTGTCGACGGCGATCAAGCACCTTGAAGAAAGTTTTGGCGTGCAGCTGTTTATCCGGCATCACGCCCAGGGTGTTTCGCTGACGCCGAGCGGGTCGCGGTTTTATCGCAAGGCGCTGGAGCTGCTGCGGGTCGCGCATGAGTTTGAGCAGAACGCGCTGGCTGACAACGACGTGGTCGCGGGGCAGATCGATATTGGCTGTTTTGAAACGGTGGCGCCGCTGTACCTGCCGCGTTTGATCGCTGGTTTCAAGGAGCGTTGGCCAGGTGTGGAGATCCGCATTCGCGATGGCGAACAGCAGGAACTGGTGCAGGCACTGACCGCCGGCAGCATCGACCTGGCGATGCTGTTCGAACACGATCTGGACAGCACGATTGAGACAGTGCCGCTGATGCCGCCGCAGCAGCCCTACGCCTTGCTGCCGGCGGATCACCGCTTCGCGCAACAGGCGAAAGTGTCGCTGAATGACCTGGTGCTGGAGCCGATGATATTGCTGGACGTGGTGCCGAGCCGGACCTACTTCGTGAGCATTTTTGAAGAGCGCGGGCTGACGCCGCACATTGTGTTCAGCTCACCTTCGATTGAGATGGTGCGGGGGATGGTCGGGCGCGGTTTTGGCTTTTCGATTCTGGTCACCAAACCGTTTTCCGAATACACCTATGACGGGCAGAAAGTCGTGTGCATACCGCTGGCCGAGACCGTGACCGGTTCGGGTCTGTCGGCGGCATGGTTGAGAAGGTCGCAGCTGACCAAACCGGTGCAGCTGTTCGTGGATTACTGCCAGGAAGAACTGGCCCGACTGTATACCTGAGCGTCGGGCCAACCATCAGCGGCTGATTGATAACAGCATCCGTTGCAGCATTTCATCGCAGCCGTTCAATTGTTCGAGGCTGACAAATTCGTCCGGCTTATGACCCTGATCCATGCTGCCCGGACCGCACACCACTGTCGCAATTCCCGCCGCGTCAAACAGACCGCCCTCGGTGCCAAACGCCACCGTACCGAACTCCCCAGAACCGGAAAATGCCGTGATCAGCTCAGCGGCTTCGCTGTGCGCATCGGTCGCCAAACCGGGATAGGCCGACAATTCACTGAAGCGGATTTCACTCTGATCACTCACGGCGCGCATGCGCGGTAGCACTTGTTGCTCGGCGTAGGTCTGCAATTCCTGCGCAACGAGGCCAGGGTCTTGTGAGGGCAGGGCGCGGATTTCAAAGTCAAAGCGGCAATCGGCGGGGACGATGTTCAAGGCTTTTCCGCCGGAGATGACGCCGGTTTGCACGGTGCTGAACGGCGGATCGAAACGGGTGTCGTGATGCTCCGGTGCCTTGAGCCTGTGGCCAATCCGCCCCAGTTCGCCGATCAGTTCGGCGGCGTATTCAATCGCATTGACCCCGAGCGGCGCGTACGCCGAATGGCAGGCTTCGCCATGAATGTCGCAGCGCATCGCCAGCTTGCCCTTGTGGCCCAGCACCGGTTTGAGTTCGGTGGGTTCGCCAATGATGCAGAGCATCGGTTTGACCGGGCGCTGTTCGAGGGCTTTCAAAAGCGAACGAACGCCGAGACAGCCGACTTCCTCATCGTAGGACAGCGCGATGTGCACCGGCAGTCGCAACGAGGCCTTCACCAGTGACGGCACCAGGGCGAGTACACAGGCGATGTAGCCTTTCATGTCCGCGGTGCCGCGACCGTACAGGTTGCCGTCGCGTTCGGTGAGCTGGAATGGCGCGACGGTCCACGGCTGGCCGTCGACGGGCACCACATCGGTGTGCCCCGACAACACGATGCCCGGCTGATCCGCCGGGCCAATGGTGGCGAACAGATTGGCCTTGCTGCGCTCGTCGTTGTAGATCAATTCGCAAGGCACCTCGAAGCGGGCGAGGTAGTCGCGGACGAACTCGATCAGCTGCAGATTTGATTCGCGGCTGGTGGTGTCGAACGCCACCAAGGCTTCAAGCAAATCGCGGCTGTTGCTCATCGGTCGTCTCCGGCAACACCGTAGCCAGGGGATTTGTCGGGGGCGAGGGCGCGGTCGATGTAGTCCTTGACCTGTGGGCGATAGGCGTCCCACAACTGCTGCAATTTGCCTATCGGATCTTCATCAGCCCAATCGACCCGCAGGTTGATGATCGGCCAGGTCAGTTCGCCGACCACTACAACGGCAGCCGAATGCACCGGCCCGGCTTCACCGCCTGCGACCACCGCCGCTTTCATCGCGGTGAGCAAGCGATCGGTCAGTTGGCCCTCGCCATGTTCGTACGCCTCGACCATGGCCTGGATCACGGCTCGGTCCGCGAGCATGTTGCCGGCGGCCACGCATTGCTCGCCCGACACGGCGTTGTGGTTGCCCAGGGTTTCTGAGCCGCTGAAATGCGCGGTGCGACCGAGGTGGTCAATCGCCGTGATTTGTCGGTATTGGCTGTAGCCGTTGCGGGTCAATGCCTTGTCCAGAGCCTCGGCAGGTGCGAGGCCTTGTTCCATGAGGGCGAGGGTTTCCGGGCCGAGGGATGGCAGGGTGATATTTTGTGTGGAGACCGCGCCGACACCGGGCAATAGCCAGGGGCAGCGGGCGCCGACGGCGATGCTTGAGGAACTGATTGCAATGCCGAACTGACCGGTTTCGGGGCAACGGGCGGCGATGGAGAAGGTCATGGTTTTGCTCCTTGGTTGGCCTTGGCAAAGTTGTTGTCTGTGCGGGCGTCTTCGCGAGCAAGCTTCGCTCCTACAGATGATCAGGGTCGTTCATGAAACAGCGATCTACTGTAGGAGCGAAGCTTGCTCGCGAAAGCCGCGACTCGGTCTACCTGCTTACTCAGGAATCACCGCAATCACATCAATCTCCATCAGCCACTGCGGCTGCCCCAGTGCCGACACCACCAACCCGGTGGAAATCGGAAACACCCCTTTGAGCCACTTGCCCACTTCCCGATAAACCGGCTCGCGGTAACGCGGGTCGATCAGGTAAGTGGTGGTTTTGACAATGTGGCTGAGGTCGCTGCCAGCTTCCTCCAGCAACTGTTTGACGTTGCGCATGGCTTGCTCGGTTTGCGCACGCGGGTCGCCGAGGCCCACCAGGTTGCCTTCGAAATCGGTGCCGACCTGGCCGCGAACATAAACGGTGTTGCCGGCCCGCACGGCCTGGCACAGGTCATTATCCAGGCTCTGGTTCGGGTAGGTTTCCTTGGTGTTGAACATGCGAATACGGGTATGGGTTGGCGTGGACATCTGAGGCTCCTGAAGAACTATTCGTTAAGCGCTGACGGTGGTTTTATGCGCGACGGGGGCGGTTTCAGCTTCGCGTTGCAGGGCATCGCGGTAGTCGTGGTATGAGCGCTGAATGGCGATCTGATCAGCCACGTACTTGGCGTCGTGCCAAACACCCCAGATGAACGAAGAGCCGCGACGCGATTGCCATGGCAGGCCGAGGAAATACACCCCAGGCTCGCTCGACACTCCGCGCTGATGCTGCGGCTTGCCGTTGTCGTCGAACGCGTTGACCTTCAGCCAGCTGTAATCCGTGGCAAACCCGGTGGCCCAGATGATCGACGTCACGCCAGCCTTGGCCAGGTCGAGTTCAAGAATCGGGTTAGTGACGCAATCCGGATCCGGGAAGGTATGCCGCGCCTCAGGTTCTTCCGGCAGGTCCAGGCCATTGCGCTCGACGTAGGCGTCGGCGGCATTGAGCAGCGCCAGATAGTTCTCATCGCCGCGTGCCAGGTTGTCGGCAAGGTTGGGCTGGAACGTCGCCACGCTGCCATTGAACGATTGGGTCAGACCCACCAGCGTCATTCCGCGATGGGCCAGCCCACGGAAGTCCACCGTACGGCCACCATGCGCGCCGCTCACCGCGATGGTCACGTGTTCCCGGCCGGGTTTCATCGCTGCCTGATCCCACTCGCCGAGCACGCCCAGCCACCAGCAGAAATCACGGTTGCGATAGGCGCGAGGAGGGCGATCGTGCGCACCCACCGAGAGGTAAACCTGCTTGCCGGCACTCTGTAATTCATCGGCGATCTGCACCCCGGACGAGCCGGSGCCCACCACCAGCACAGCGCCCTCTGGCAGTTGCTGCGGGTTGCGGTATTCGGCGGAGTGGATCTGGGTGAATGGCTGATCTTTCGGCGCGATCGGCGGAATAACCGGGCGC
>NZ_JBFTMK010000392.1:8752-12043 GCF_056396965.1 Pseudomonas sp. 05N434 | reverse complement strand
GGTCATGGGAGGAGGGTGTTTGCGTGCACCGGTTCAAGGCGCGATGCCCGGTTTTGAAGCAGAAAAATCAAAAGATCGCAGCCTACGGCAGCTCCCGCAGGAGATCGTGGGCTCCCGAAGGAGCTGCCGCAGGCTGCGATCTTTTGATCTTTTAACCGTGAAACAACAAAAACAGCAGCACCAGATTCACCAGCAACGACACCAGTGCCAACGTCCGCCAAACCTTCAACGGCTCGCGCTCCAGCAACGGTCTGGGTCGCACGCTCAAACTGCGTCGTTCTCCCTGTTCCAGCAGCAACAACCATTCTTCGGCCGTTTCAAAGCGCTGATCCGGGGCTACCGCCACCGCGCGCTCCAGACTTTGCGCGATCCATTCCGGCAGGTCGGGCCGGTAGCGACTGGCGCTGACAGGCACGCCAAACCGTGGGCGCTGGAACGCTTCGATTTCGCCGTAGGGATAATGCCCGGTGAGCAGGTAGTACAAGGTCACGCCGACGGCATACAGATCCTGTTGTGGTGTCGGCAGGTCGCCGCGAAACGCTTCTGGCGCGATATAGCTGGGCGTTCCAGGCAGGGCGAAGGCTTGATCTTCGGACAGCCCCGGACAGTAGGCGAGGCCGAAATCCAGCAGGCGCAACTCGCCGTCGTCCCCCAGCAGCAGGTTCTCCGGTTTGATATCGCGATGCAGGATCTGCCGTCGATGCAGGATGCCGACAGCCCGCAGCAAGCGTTCGGCCAGGTCCTGCCATTGCGCCAGTGGCAGCGTTGTGACGCGCTCATGCAACTCAGCCAGGGTCGACCCGGAATACTCACGCATCACGTAATACAAATGCTGACGCTGACTGGCGGCATGGACTTCAGGGAAATGCCGACCGGCTACACGCTTGAGAAACCATTCCTCCGACAACAATGCCTGCCCGGCCTGGTGATCGTCACGCAGAGCGCCGGGCAAGGTTTTCAGTAGCCAGCGCTGTTGTTGTGCATCGCGCACCCGGTAGAGCAGCGATTGCTGGCTCTGGCCGAGGATCCCTTCGACCTGCCAGCCTTCGAAGGTCTGGCCCGGTTTCAGTGCAGGCGGCAGAGGCCATTGCTGCAGGTGAATCAGTGCATCGCCAATGCTGGTTTCGCCAAGGGCATCGACCCGCACCAGCAGGGCGCTGGCATTATCCTGGCTGCCGGCCAGGTGCGCGGCGCTGACCAGGGTCTGCGCGGCACTGTTGAGGTCAGGTTGATCGCGCAGAATCGCCGCGATGGCGGTGTCGCCCAGCACGGCCCAGATGCCGTCGCTGAGCAGCACGAAACTCTCGTTCAGGCGCAGTTCGCCATCCAGAAAGTCCAGCACCAGATGTTGATCCAGCCCCAGGGCCCGCTTGAGCACATGCTGCATGCCCGGCTGGTCCCAGACGTGATCCTCGCTCACCCGTTGCAAGGTGTCGGCGTGCCAGCGGTAAACCCGGCAATCGCCGACATGCGCCAAAGTGAAACGCCTGCCACGCATCACCAAGGCACTGACCGTGGTCAGCAGCGGTTGCCCACCGCCGTTGGCCTGCAACCAGCGGTTTTGCGCCAGTAGCAGGCGATCGAGTGCCTGGGCGACACCCCAGGTTTCCGGTGTGGCGTAATAATCCAGCGCCAAGGCCTGCAAGGTCGAACGGGCCGCGAGACCGCCATCGGCGCATTGGCTGACGCCGTCGGCGATGGCGAACAGGTAACCCTTGCTCGCCGCCAGTGCCGGAGCCGGAGTGACCAGGCGCAGAGCGTCCTGGTTCTCTTCGCGAGGGCCGATGGCGCTGGCTTCGGCAAAACTCAGTTGCAGGCTCATTCAATCCTCACACGCGAGCAGCGGTGACGGCTGCCGAACCCCAAGTGGTTCTCCAGCGACGTTTCACCCCGTGCAGACCGAACCAGGCGAGTACGCCGAGACTGGCGAACAACCACAAGGCCATTTGATAGCTGCCGGTACTTTGCTTGATCGCGCCCATGCCGGCCGCCAGTGCGAAGCCACCGATGCCGCCGGCCATGCCGATCAAACCGGTCATCACACCGATCTCCCGACGAAAACGCTGTGGGACCAACTGGAATACCGCACCGTTACCTGCACCTAAACCGAGCATAGTGCAGACGAAAAGCGCCAATGCTGCGTAGGAACTCGGCAGATTGAAACCCACGGTCGCAATGCAGATCGCTGCCACGGTGTACATCGCCAACAGGGTGCGAATCCCGCCGAAGCGATCCGCCAGCGCGCCGCCCAGCGGACGCATCAGGCTRCCACCGAACACGCAAGCAGCGGTGTAGTAACCGGCAGTGACCGGGCTCAGGCCGTACTGGTCATTGAAGTAGCCGGGCAGGGCGCTGGCCAGACCGATGAAGCCGCCGAAGGTCACGCTGTAGAAAAACATGAACCACCAGCTGTCGCGGTCACCCAGGGCCTTGAGGTAGTCGGCCATGGACTTGGCTTTCGGCCGCTCAGGGGCGTTCTTGGCCAGCCAAGCGAAGACGATCAGGGTCAGGATCAACGGGATCAGGGCGAAGCCGAACACGTTGCTCCAGCCATACGCGGCGGCCAGCACCGGAGCGATCAGGGCGGCCAGCACGGTGCCCGAGTTACCGGCACCGGCGATGCCCATGGCTTTGCCTTGGTGCTGCGGCGGATACCATTGCGAGGCCAGCGGCAGGGCGACGGCGAAAGACGCACCGGCCATGCCGAGGAACAGGCCCAGCAACAGCGCCTGCTCGTAACTGTGGATGCCGACTTTCCAGGCAACGAGCAGGGCGCTGATGACGATTATCTGGCCGATGATCCCGGCGGTTTTTGGCGACAGGCGATCAGCCAGCAGGCCCATCGTAAAGCGCAATACGGCACCGGCCAGAATCGGCGTGGCCACCACCAGCCCGCGCTGTTGGGTGGTCAGGTGCAGGTCAGCGGCGATCTGCACCGCCAGGGGGCCGAGCAGGTACCAGACCATGAAGCTCAGATCGAAATAGAGGAAGGCTGCGAACAGTGTCGGGGTATGGCCGGATTTCCAGAAGCTTGAATTCATCGCGCACCTCAGCTGTCAGGCGTATCAAGAAGGAGTCATGAGCTTGCAGGTGGGGCGCCGCAACGGCCGCACCACCAGCCCCGGTCTCTGGGGCCAAAACGGAAAAACGCCGCTACCTGATTCGCAAAAGGGGGCGAATGAGGTGAGCGACGTCTTTGTCGTAGGTGGGGCAACCGCCGTTGGTTACCTTGCAGGGATTACTTAGCGAGATCTGTGCCAACAAGGGAAACCGAGTCGCGGCCTTCGCGGG
>NZ_JBFTMK010000392.1:0-8674 GCF_056396965.1 Pseudomonas sp. 05N434 | reverse complement strand
CAGGTATTGTGCTTGCACTTGTAGGAGCGAGGCTTGCCCGCGAAGGTGTCCTTCAGCCAAGCAACTCACTCATGGCAATGATCTGTTCCGCCACCTGTATCAGCTTCTGCTGGCGGCTCATGGCCTGGCGGCGCATCAGGGTGTAGGCCTCTTCTTCGTTGCAGTCCTTCATCTTCATCAGCAGCCCCTTGGCCAGCTCGATGCGCTTGCGCTCGGCCAGTTGCTGGTCGCGGGCGTGCAGTTGCGCGCGCAGGGCCTGATCGCTTTCAAAGCGAGYCATGGCCACGTCGAGAATCGGCTGCAAGCGTTGTGCGTGAATGCCTTCGACGATGTAGGCACTGACGCCGGACTTGATCGCCTGGCGCATCACGCCGGGATCGTGCTCGTCGGTGAACATCACGATTGGCCGTGGTTGGTCGCGAGTAACCAGCACCACTTGTTCCATCACATCGCGGCTCGGTGACTCGGTATCGATCAGAATCACGTCCGGACGCACCGTTTCGACGCGCGCGGGCAGGTCAATGGTCAGGCCGGACTCGTCGATGACTTCGAACCCGGCTTCGGTCAGGGCCGCTTTCAGACGCCCGACTTTTTTCGCGGTGTCATTGATCAGCAGGATACGCAACATATTCGCAGGCTCCTGTCAGCGGCTGGCGAGAAGGGGAGCGCTGTCGCTCATGGCGTGCAGCGTAAAACTGCGGGCATAGCCGACCGGGTCCGAACCGTCCCAGATCTTGCCGTCGATCAGTTGACTGCTGCGCATTTCCTGACCACGGGCGGGCACGCCGACAGCGGCGGCGGCCTCACTGTATAAGTCTAGTTGCTGGACTTGGCGGGCCACGCCGAGGTAATCCGGGTCGTCACGCAGCAAACCCCAGCGACGGAACTGGGTCATGAACCACATGCCGTCGGACAGATACGGCAGATTGACCTCGCCGTCACTGTGGAAACGCACCGCGTGCGGGTCTTGCCAGCGATTGCCCAGGCCGTCGGTATAGTCACCGAGCAAGCGCGGTTCGATGCAATCGAGCGGGGCATCGAGGTATTCGGGGGCGCTCAACAGTTGCGCGGTGCTGCGGCGATTTTCGCGGCTGGCTTCGATGAAGCGGCTGGCCTCGAGGATCGCCATCACCAGGGCCCGGGCGGTATTGGGGTATTGCTCGACGAAGGCGCGGGTGCAGCCGAGGACTTTTTCCGGGTGGTCGGGCCAGATGGTCTGGGTGGTGGCCATGGTGAAACCGAGATTCTGTTGCACCGCACTGGCAGCCCACGGTTCGCCGACGCAGAACCCGTCGATGCGCCCGGCTTGCAGGTGCGCGACCATTTGCGGCGGGGGCACCACCACGCTGTCGACATCCTGCAACGGATGAATGCCCTGGCTCGCCAGCCAGTAATACAGCCACATGGCGTGGGTGCCTGTGGGAAATGTCTGGGCGAAGGTCAGTTTTGGGCGACTTTGGTGCACGTGATGGTCCAGTGCTTCAGGACTGGTCACGCCCAGGGCCKGCAAGCCGTGGGAGAGGTTGATGCTCTGGCCGTTCTGGTTCAGGCCCATGAGCACGGCCATGTCGGTGGAGGCTACGCCGCCGATGCCCAGGTGCACTGCGTAGATCAGGCCGTACAGGCTGTGGGCGGCGTCGAGTTCGCCGCTGACCAGTTTGTCCCGCAGGTTGGCCCAGGACGACTGGCGCTTGAGGTTCAGGGTCAGACCGTAAGGCTGGGCGAAGCCCTGGGTGGCGGCGACCACCACTGAGGCGCAGTCGCTCAGAGCCATGAAGCCAAGGTTTATTTCGGTTTTTTCCGGGGCATCGCTGCCGTTGACCCAGGCCAGTGGGCCGGCTGATGGTTCGTTCATCGATTTGCACCTTCCAAAAAAAACGTCGTCCCATGGCCTCTGCGCGAGCAGAGCCGGTGACGACGCCATTGTCCTTCCACTCATTCCGTCGTTGGCATGAGTGCTGATGATCATGTTGGTGCAAGGCATATGCCATCGCTGGCTGATTTTGTCGTGCGCCTCGCCTGTGGGCTCGATGCGCGGCTATAATCGCCGCCTCTCATCGCCACCCGAGTCAAGCCTGCCCATGTACACCCTGGCCCGTCAGCTGCTGTTCAAACTTTCCCCGGAAACCTCCCACGATCTGTCCCTGGACCTGATCGGCGCGGGCGGGCGTTTGGGCCTCAACGGCTTACTGTGCAAGGCGCCGGCGAAAATGCCGGTGACGGTCATGGGCCTGGAATTCCCGAACCCGGTGGGGCTGGCGGCCGGTCTGGACAAGAACGGCGCGGCGATCGACGGGTTTGCCCAACTGGGTTTCGGTTTCGTCGAAATCGGTACCATTACCCCGCGTCCGCAACCGGGTAATCCGAAACCACGGATTTTCCGCTTGCCCCAAGCCGAGGCGATTATCAACCGCATGGGTTTCAACAACCTCGGCGTCGATCACTTGCTCGCTCGCGTGGCGGCAGCCAAGTACAAGGGCGTGCTGGGTATCAATATCGGCAAGAACTTTGATACGCCGGTTGAACGTGCGGTTGACGACTACCTGATCTGCCTGGACAAGGTCTACGCACACGCCAGCTACGTGACGGTCAATGTCAGCTCGCCGAACACACCGGGCCTGCGCAGCCTGCAATTCGGCGATTCGCTCAAGCAATTGCTCGCCGACCTGGCCACGCGCCGGGCGGAATTGGCCCTGCGCCACGGCAAACATGTGCCGCTGGCGATCAAGATCGCACCGGACATGAGCGATGAAGAAACCGCTCAAGTCGCCCAGGCGTTGATCGAAACCGGGATGGATGCGGTGATCGCCACCAACACCACCCTGAGCCGCGTCGGCGTCGAAGGCCTGGAGCACGGTGACGAGGCGGGCGGATTGTCCGGCGCCCCGGTTCGCGACAAGAGCACCCACACCGTGAAGGTGCTGGCGGCGGAACTGGCCGGTCGCTTGCCGATCATCGCCGTGGGCGGTATCACCGAAGGCAAGCACGCGGCTGAGAAAATCGCCGCGGGTGCGAGCCTGGTGCAGATCTATTCGGGCTTTATCTATAAAGGCCCGGCACTGATTCGTGAATCGGTAGATGCCATCGCCGCGTTGCGCTGAAGCCTGATTTGGGCCCTGATGGTGGGGGCTTTTGTGGCGAGGGAGCTTGCTCCCGCTCGGCTGCGAAGCAGTCGTAAATCCTGCAACCGCGTTTTTTACCTGACACTCCGGGTTGATTGGTTTTGGGGCCGCATCGCAGCCCAGCGGGAGCAAGCTCCATCGCCACAGAAACGACCTCACCACCGTAGTTTCTTTGCAGGCATAAAAAAGGGCTCCCCGAAGGAGCCCCTGGGCCGAAGCCCGCCGTCCGGATAGGACGTGCGTGGTTAAGTCGTAGCGTAATCAGATTGTCGTGTCGGAGTGTGTGCCCTGTATTAGCCGACGGCGTGAAGTTCGTTGAGTCTGTGGATTCCCGCAGTGCCGGTCATACCGTCCCAATTGTCGCCGCGTCCTTCTCGCCAGCCATTGATCCAGGCTTGGCGTACCGACGGTAGAGTAAAAGGGCAAAGCTCACGGGATTTACCACCAACGCCATATTGATATCCGCGCAAAAATGCTCTTTCCAACGGATCACGCTTAAGTCTTCTCATAGGGTGTTTCCCTCACTTGTTGACTGTATGTATCGCGTCGACCTCAATCGAGGTCAGGCAGAAAAATTCTGCCGTTGGTGGCTCGCTGCCGGCGTCGCGAGCCAAGGTGTTGACGCCGTTGCGACGTCAACCTGAGTGGAGTTCTAACCAATGCGTCACATCGAGGGAATGACCGTTTTGTCATAAGAACGTAACCATAAAGATGGTATGGCCATAAGTAACACGATATTTGTGCCGTGTTGATTGGCCAAAGCCCGGAGCAGTCAGGGTGGGACGGCACACCTTCGTGCCACGCGGGCGTTCTGTTAGAAAAACGCCTGATTGAAAACCGGATCGGCAACGCGTTGCCGGTTCACTTAGCTAAAGGCTCTGGAATTACCATGTCCGATCGTTTCGAACTCTTCCTCACTTGCCCCAAAGGCCTTGAAGGTCTGCTCATCGAGGAAGCCGTCGGGCTTGGCCTTGAGGAAGCACGCGAGCACACCTCGGCTGTGCGCGGCATGGCCACCATGGAAACCGCTTATCGCCTGTGCCTGTGGTCGCGTCTGGCGAACCGGGTGCTGTTGGTGCTCAAGCGCTTCCCGATGAAGGACGCCGAAGATCTCTATCACGGCGTGCTGGATATCGATTGGCAAGACCACATGCTCAACGACGGCACCCTGGCCGTCGAATTCAGCGGTCACGGCTCTGGCATCGACAACACGCACTTCGGCGCCTTGAAGGTCAAGGATGCCATCGTCGACAAACTGCGCACCCCGCAAGGCGATCGCCCGTCCATCGACAAGCTCAACCCCGACCTGCGCGTTCACCTGCGTCTGGACCGTGGCGAAGCCATCCTGTCCCTCGACCTGTCCGGGCACAGCCTGCACCAGCGCGGTTATCGCTTGCAGCAAGGCGCGGCGCCGCTGAAGGAAAACCTCGCGGCAGCGATTCTGATCCGTTCCGGCTGGCCGCGCATTGCCGCCGATGGTGGCGCGCTGGCTGACCCGATGTGCGGTGTCGGCACGTTCCTGGTGGAAGCCGCCATGATCGCCGCCGATATGGCGCCGAACCTGCGCCGTGAGCAGTGGGGCTTCACCGCCTGGCTCGGTCACGTACCGGCGCTGTGGAAAAAACTCCACGAAGAAGCCACTGAACGCGCCGCGGCCGGCCTGGCCAAGCCACCGCTGTGGATTCGCGGTTACGAAGCCGACCCACGCCTGATTCAACCGGGCCGCAACAACGTCGAACGTGCCGGCCTGAGCGAGTGGATCAAGATTTACCAGGGCGAAGTGGCAACGTTCGAGCCGCGCCCGGACCAGAACCAGAAAGGCCTGGTGATCTGCAACCCTCCGTACGGCGAGCGTCTGGGCGATGAGGCGAGCCTGCTCTACCTCTACCAGAACCTCGGCGAGCGTCTGCGTCAGGCGTGCTTGAACTGGGAGGCGGCGGTGTTCACCGGCGCTCCGGATCTGGGCAAGCGCATGGGCATCCGCAGCCACAAACAGTATTCGTTCTGGAACGGCGCGTTGCCGTGCAAATTGCTGTTGATCAAGGTCACGCCAGACCAGTTCGTCACCGGCGAGCGTCGCACCCCGGAACAGCGTCAGGCCGAGCGTGAACAGGCGGCCTACGATGAAGCACCGAGTGAGCCGCAAGAGCGCAAGTACAACAAGAACGGCAATCCGATCAAACCGGCTCCGGCACCCGCCCCGGTGATTGAGCAACCGCGCTTGAGCGAAGGTGGGCAGATGTTTGCCAATCGTCTGCAAAAGAACGTCAAGGCGCTGGGCAAGTGGGTCAAGCGTGAAGGCATCGACTGCTACCGCGTCTACGATGCCGACATGCCGGAATATTCCATGGCCATCGACCTGTATCACGACTGGGTCCACGTTCAGGAATACGCCGCGCCGAAATCCATCGATCCGGAAAAAGCCTCGGCGCGGATGTTCGATGCCCTCGCGGCAATCCCGCAGGCGTTGAACATCGACAAGAGCCGCGTGGTGGTCAAGCGTCGCGAACGTCAGAGCGGCACCAAGCAGTACGAACGCCAGAGCGCCCAGGGCAAGTTCAACGAGGTTAACGAAGGCGGCGTGAAGCTGCTGGTGAACCTCACCGACTACCTCGACACCGGGTTGTTCCTCGACCACCGGCCGATGCGCATGCGGATTCAGAAAGAGGCGGCCGGCAAACGCTTCCTCAACCTGTATTGCTACACCGCGACGGCCAGTGTGCATGCGGCCAAGGGCGGTGCGCGCAGCACCACCAGCGTCGACCTGTCGAAAACTTACCTGGACTGGGCGCGGCGCAATCTGTCGCTGAACGGTTTCTCCGACAAGAACCGTCTGGAGCAGGGCGACGTGATGGCCTGGCTCGACGCCTGCCGTGACGAATACGACCTGATCTTCATCGACCCGCCGACCTTCTCCAACTCCAAACGCATGGAAGGGATCTTCGACGTGYAGCGTGACCAGGTGCAGTTGATCGACCTGGCCATGGCGCGACTGGCACCGGGTGGGGTGTTGTACTTCTCCAACAACTTCCGCAAGTTCCAGCTCGAGGAAAACCTCACCGAGCGTTATGCCATTGAAGAAATCACGGCCCAGACCATCGATCCGGATTTCGCCCGTAATGGCAAGATCCACCGTGCCTGGAAGATCACTGCTCGCTGACACTTAAGCCTGATTGGATCCACAGAGCCTTGATTTTTAAAGGCTCTTTGGTTCTTTCAGTGCTGGTCAAATTAGTGGCTAATAGCTATAACTCAACTCATGGCCAATGGGCTTTCCGGCACCTGGCGTTATGAGTTGCGTTTATGTCG
Organism: Pseudomonas sp. 05N434; assembly: GCF_056396965.1. Lineage (NCBI taxonomy): Bacteria > Pseudomonadati > Pseudomonadota > Gammaproteobacteria > Pseudomonadales > Pseudomonadaceae > Pseudomonas > Pseudomonas sp. 05N434. Next base: position 2,243 of record NZ_JBFTMK010000392.1, on the reverse strand, counting down.
TTACACGCCGTGCGCCCCAAGATCCTGGGTTTTATCAGCGAAGATGTCTCGGCCTGGCTGGTCGCGCTGCTGGTATTGCTCGTCGGCGGGATTCTTACGGGGTTGCTGGCCTGGGCAACACTCAATCAGTTTCATCAGCAAATGCGGCAACGTTTCCAACTGCTCGCCAGTGAACGCTACAGCCGTATCGTAGAACGTTTCGAAGATCAGGAGCAGCGCCTTGATGGCCTGCGCCGGTTCTTCGCCAATTCCGAGTCGGTGTCCCGCGAGGAATTCGACGGTTACGCCAAACCTCTTTTGCGGCGCACTCAAGCCTATTCCTGGGCACCACGGGTTTCCCGCGCCGAACGCCCCTTGCTTGAACGCTTCGTGCATGACGAAGGCTTGAGCAATTTCACCTTTCGCGAACTCACCGCCGACGGCCAGTTGCAACCGGCCGCGGAACGGGACGAGTACGTGCCGGTGCTCTATACCCAAACCCAGAGCCGACTGCCCACGCCGCTGGGTTACGACCTGCTGGCCCAGCCCCTGCGCCGTTTGACCCTGGAGCGTGCCGATCGAACTGGCGGCATGGTTGTCTCGCAACCATTGCATCTGGTRGGCATTGAGCCTGCCTATTCACGGGGTGTGTTGCTGGTGGCACCGGTCAGCCGTCAGCAGCTGCCGGGCACCACGCCCGCCGGGTATGTGATGGCGGTGATCAGCATGCGCCAGCTGCTGGCGGACGGGCTGCCGGAAGAGAATCATGATTCTCTCTCGGTGCGCATTCTCGACTTGTCCACCGATGACCAACACGAAGTGCTGTACGAGTCGACCAACCCGGCGGGGGCCAGTGACTTATCCTCCACGCGCTTGCTGCGCCTGGCCGACCACGATTATCAAGTGGATATGCGCCCCAGTGCTGCGTTCCTGCAAGCCAACCATTCTTCAGTGACCAGCCAGGTGGTGCTGGGTGGTTTACTCAGCTTGTTGCTCAGTGTGTTTCTCTATGTGTTGGTCAGCCAGCGGCAACGGGCGCTGAAAATGGTCGAGCAACGGACCGAGGAACTGCACGCCCGTGAGCAAGAGCTGCGCGGCACGCATGGCCAATTGCGCGGCGTGCTGGATGCTGCGACTCAGGTGGCGATCATCGCCACCGACCTGCGGGGGATCGTCAGCACTTTCAATGCCGGTGCCGAGCACATGCTCGGTTACTCCAGTGCGCAGGCCGTGGGCCACATGACCCTGGAAAACCTGCACCTGCCCCGGGAGCTCGAGGCGCGGTCGGCGGAGTTGAGCGCGCGCTATGGCAAGCCGATTCCGACCTGTCAGGCCATGTTGGTCGAAGGCGGGGAAGAGGGCGGTCATGAAGCCCGGGAGTGGACGCTGGTGCGCCGCGACGGTAGCCATTTGACGGTGAACATGCTGGCGACCCCAGTTCTCGACGAACAAGGGCTGTGGGTTGGGCACCTGGCGATCTGTATCGACGTCACCGAGCGCAAGCGTGTCCACGAGGCTCTGGCGGCGCGGGACCTATTGTTGAAGAAGCTCAGTGCCCATGTGCCCGGCGGGATTTACCAGTTCAAGATGGAGTTCGATGGGCGCTTCAGCATTATCTACGCCAGCGACGGGATGCGCGAGATCTACGAACTCGAATTGGAGGTACTGCTGAGCAATGCCGAAGCGGTGTTCTCGCGGATTCATCCTCAGGACTCGCGCCGGGTCCGCGCGTCGATCCAGGTGTCGGCGGACAACCTCAGCCCCTGGCGCGAAGAGTATCGCGTGCAATTGCCCGAGCGTGGCCTGCGCTGGGTCCGCGGCGAAGCAACGCCGGAGGAACTGCCCGGTGGCGGTGTGCTGTGGCATGGCTACATTTCGGACATTTCCGACCTCAAGCGGGTGGAAGAGGAGTTGCGCGCACTGTCGGTGACCGACTCATTGACCGGGATCTATAACCGCCGCTACTTCCAGGAGCGCCTGACCACCGAAATGGCCCGGGTCGAGCGCGGCGGTGGCGAGTTGTCGGTGATCATGCTCGACATCGACCACTTCAAACGCATCAATGACCAGCACGGCCATGCCGTGGGCGATCGGGTATTGCAGGCGGTGTGTGAGCGTATTGGCCGTCGCCTGCGGCGCACCGATGTGTTCTGTCGCCTGGGGGGCGAAGAGTTCATGGTGCTCTGTCCGGACATCGACGGCGAGCAGGCTCATGTGCTGGCCTTGGAACTATGGCAAGGGTTGCGCAGTTCGCCGATCGACGA
>NZ_JBFTMK010000391.1:0-4793 GCF_056396965.1 Pseudomonas sp. 05N434 | reverse complement strand
CCTCAAATCCGGCGGCGACAGCGGCATCAACCTTGATGCGTTTGATCGCGGTCATGTGTTCAGCGGCACACCGTCAATCGGCTTGCTGTTCTGCTTCGCGGCATTTATCGGCTTCGAGGCGACGACAATTTACGGCGAAGAGGCCAAGAACCCGCAGCGTACTATCCCGATTGCCACCTACTGCTCGGTGTTGCTGATCGGTGGTTTCTACGCACTGTCGGTATGGTCGATGGTGGTGGGCGTGGGTGCGGACAAAATCGTGCCGATGCTGCAGTCCTTGCAGGACCCGACGACGTTTATCTACGGCATGTCCGACCACTTTGTCGGCCCCTGGCTGACTCAGATTATCCGGGTGCTGTTCATGGTCAGTATCTATGCCGGCCTGCTGGCGTTTCATAACGCCGCGGCCCGTTACTTCTACGCGATTGGGCGTGACGGCCTGTTGCCGCACCGCTTGGGCACTACCCATCGGGTGCACCAGAGTCCTCATATGGGGTCGGCGTTGCAGAGCCTTATCTCGGCGGTGGTGGTACTGATTTTCGCCGCCATGGATGCCGATCCGATCCTGCAGCTGTTTGCCTGGCTGTCCAACTTGGCCACGCTGTGCGTGATTTTGTTGATGGCGCTCACGTCCGTAGCGGTAATCTTCTTTTTCCGGCGTCACCCCGAACTCAAGGTGGGGATCTGGCGTGGGCGGATTTTCCCCGGTTTCTCTTGCATTGCCCTATTGGCGGTCCTGGTACTCGCGGTGGTGCACTTCGATGTACTGACGGGCGCCAGCCTGGCCTTGTCATACAGTCTCTGCGCGATCATTCCCGCGGCCCTGCTGGGTGGCGTGYTCCTGGCGGCTCGACTTCGCAAGGCGTCGCCGCAGCGGTACCAGGCATTGGGTAGCCACAAGCTTTAAGGCTCCACGCAGAACTTTTCAACCAAATCTGCGCGTTGCTTACCAAGGAAGGTCTGCGACCTCGCGCGGCTGCGCCTGTCTGCTCAGCATGACCAGCAGCGAGGCGATCAACAGCAGGACTGCCGACGCTGCCAGCACGGCAACGAAGCCTGCATCGAACGCCGCACGGGCGAATGCGCTCAGCATCGCGCGGCCTTCGGGTGACAACGTCTCGGCGACGACCAACGCGTCGTCGAGACTCTCGAATGTCGCGGGGTTCAGGGTCAGCCATGCCGGAATCATCAGGCCCGCCGAATACGCATAAATCGCCGATGACAGACTGCCCGCCAGCGTCACACCCACAGCACCGCCCAGTTCAAAGGACACTTCCTCGATGGAGGCGGCCATGCCGGCTTTATCGGCGGGCACGCTGAGCATGATGGTGCTGGACGAAACGGTCAGTGCAGCGCCAATCGTCAAGCCCAATAGGGCAAGGCTGGCGACTTGCAGGTAAACCGCAGCGTTGTACAGCAAGAGATAGCTCAGCATCGCGGCTGACGACAGCAGCAACGTCCAGAACAGCATCCGCCGGTTTCCCAGGCGCGGCAGGTAGTAACCGGCAAGCGGCCCTGCGACGAAGGAGCCCAGTGGCAGAGGAAGGATGAACAATGCCGCCTCCAGCGGCGACATGCCGAGTACCAGTTGCAGGCGCTGGCTGAACACCAGTTCCATGCCGATCAACGCAGCGGCCGACACGACTGCTGAAATGACGGCATTTCTGAAGCCCGGTGCAGTGAACAGCGCCAGATCGAGCATCGGCTGTGCGGCACGGCGTTGGCGTCGAATGAACAGTGTCAGAAATAGCGCACCCAGCACGACCGCCACCAGCATGCCGTCGAAGGAGGGCGCCCGTTTACCGAGTTCCTTGACGGCATACGCCAGGCTGATCAACCCGATCATGACCTGCAGCGAGCCCAGCCAGTCCCATCGCTTTTTGGCATCCCCCGGGTGATTCGGGATCAACACCGCGCCGAGGACCAGTGCCACCAGCACAATAGGCACGTTGATCAGAAATACCGAGCCCCACCAGAAGTGCTCCAGCAGCAGGCCGCCCACCACCGGGCCGAACGCGGCGCCCCCTGAGGCAACCGATGCCCAGATGCCGAAAGCCATCGCCTGCTCGCGCGGGTCGGCGAACGTCAACCGCACGATGGCCAGCGTAGCCGGCATCATCATCGCCGCGCCGACAGCCAGAAAGCCGCGGGCACCGATCAATACGCTGGCCGATGGCGAGAAGGCCGCGATCAGCGAGAACAGGCCAACGTGGGGGCATCATGGGGGGGCTCGATGAACGATGGTCGAAAGCCGGCAACTGTCACTCAGTCAAGACGTCAGCACCGGCAGGTAGCCTGCCGTGCCCCTTTACACTCGAAAATGGCCGACAAGCTGCTGTTGATGGTTGGCCATTTCATGGAGTGAGTCACTGGCCGTTGAGGCATCGCTCATCCGTTTGGTCAGTGTTTCGCTGATGCTGCGAATGCCACTGACCCGATGGTTGATATCTTCCACGACCGTGCTTTGCTCCAGGGCTGCGCTGGCGATCTGCTGATTCATCTGCTCGATCACATCCACGGCCTGGGAAATATTCTCCAGCGCCGCACGGGTCTGTTGCACCTGGATCACGCTGTTGCCGGCTTGCTCGCGGCTCAGCTGGGTACTGTGCACCACCTCCTGGCTCAACTGCTGCAACATTTCTATCACCGTGCGGACCTGTTCGACCGAGCTCTGGGTGTTGCTGGCCAGGTGCCTGACTTCATCGGCTACCACYGCGAAGCCGCGCCCCTGTTCGCCCGCCCTGGCCGCTTCGATGGCCGCATTCAACGCCAGCAAGTTGGTCTGCTGCGCGATGGTGCTGATGACGTCCAGCACCTGGCCAATCTGGGTGCTGCTATCGGCGAGGGCATGCACTTGCTTAAGGGTGGTGTCCAGACGCTGATCGAGGCTTTCGATGCTGCTTTCGGCGATGGAGAACACCGCTTGACCTGATCGGCTCGCGCTTTCGGCGGCTGTCGCTGCGTCGGCGGCACCGTGGGAATGGCGCGCCACTTGCTGGGCACTGGCACTCATTTCGTGCAGCGCGGTCGCGGCCAGCTCCACTTCGCGGTACTGGCGTTGCATCCCTGCGCTGACTTCCCGGGCAATCCCCGACGAGGTATTGGCGCTGTTGCGGGTATCCAGGGAGGCGGTTTGAATGTCGCGAATAATTGGCTGCAACTTGTCCAGAAAACGGTTGAACCCATTGGCTAATTGGCCCAATTCGTCGCGTCGCCCGGCGGGCAGGCGTTGGGTAAGGTCACCATCGCCATCGACGATGGCATCAAGCAGGCCTGCCACCTTCAGCAGCGGGCGTGTCACCCCGTAGGCGGCCAGCCAGATCAGCAACATGCCGAGGCAACTGGCCAATACCCCCAGGCAAAGGTTGAGCCAGTTGGCCTGGCGGCTTTTGTCGTCCAGTTCGCTTTGCATTTGCCGGGCGGGTGCCTGCACCAGAGCTTGGGGAACCTTGATCTCCAGTTGCCAGAGTGGATTGCCTGCCACGGGTTGCAGAGCCTGGCGTATATCGAGGGTGGTCCCGGAGACTTCGCCGCTGCGTCCTGCCACCTGGCCGGAGGCCGACACAATGGCCACTTCGCTGTTGCCTTGATACAGGTCCTGGCCGAGGTCGGCAGCCAGCTTTTGCAGCGTGTCGAGGCCAATGTCCATGCCGACCACGCCGAGGATCTTGCCGTTGGCGATCAGAGGGACAGAAATGCTGCTCATCAGGACTTTCTGGCCTTCCACCTCACTGGTGTAGGGCTCCACCACGCAAGTGCGCCTTTGAGCTTGAGGGCAGGTGTACCAGACGTTTGTCGGTTCGCTGCCGGGGGGCGCTGTGTTGGTGAAGATTTGCGCCTCGGTGAGCACATCCTGGACCAATTGTCCCGGCTGGCTCTGTGACCAATACAGCGCAAAACGACCTTTTTCGTTGCTCGCCAGTGCACGTTGCCCGACGAAATTAGCGTCTGCGCCCGCCAACGCGTCAGGCAGAAGGATGACGTACAGGCCGAGCACTTTTTCGCGGTTGAGCAGTGTCTGACGGGTCACGCTGATCAGCGCTTCGCGCAATTGCCCAGCCGTGAGGCGTCCATTGAGCGTTTGATCGCGCAGTTGCAGAACCTGTTGCGCGAACCCTTCGCTATACAGCGCCGTTTCGTTGAAAAAGCGTTCGACCTGTTGGCCATGGGCAGCGGCCTGGGCTTGCAAGCGCTCCACGGCGGCTTGCCCGAGCAGGTGACTGCTCTGCTCCTTCAGCAATTTTGCACTTTGTTGGTTCTGGTACACCGAGGTGCCTACCAGCGCGCCGACGACAGCCAGCAGGCACAGTCCGCTCAGGAGTGTGATCCGCCATTGGATAGTGAGATGAGCTAAACGCATGACTGGGACTTCCTGCAGAGGGCTTGGCTGCGATGGGCTGTGGACCAGGCCCTCGCTTTTATTATCGGTGCCGGCATCTGGGTATAGAGCGGGTGACGCTAGCATGCGGGAGGGAACGGCCAGCCGGTTATCCCGAATCGGCAAGGACTGCCGGATTGCGGGTGCCGCATCGACCTGTTTTGGGGCGGCGCCTCGGATGCTACCGATTTGGGATAGCGAGCGGTTCAGGGGCGGGCATAGGATCGAGTTCAGCGCGCAACTAAAACAAAACGCTAATTGGTGCCGATGGAATTCAATCGGGCCACCCCAACAGCGACTGCCTCATACAATAAGGTCAACAACATGAGTGTACCTATCTCGATCAACAGCTCCACGGAGCTCAAGCGTGGCGCCCTGGGAACAGCTCCACGGAGCTCAAGCGTGGCGCCCTGGG
>NZ_JBFTMK010000390.1:0-5618 GCF_056396965.1 Pseudomonas sp. 05N434 | reverse complement strand
CATCCCAGATGGTTTCGAATACTGATTGGTCGGGTGCCCAGCGATAGACGTTGTCACCGGTTTGCCAAAGCATGTTGGCGCCGTAAATTTTCTGGATAGCGAGAATATCCAGCAGCATCGGTGTCGTCGGCTGATAGGAGTACGCATTGTTGTAGCTCATGATCGTGTAATGCGTATCATCGAGCAGAGGCGAGATCAGCGTACTGTTGGATTGGCTCGACTCGAATGGATGTTTGAGGCCCAGGGCATGACCGATTTCATGCACGAACGTCATGAAGTCGTAAGTGCCTTTGACGGGGGCAGGGTTGTTCGTATCCGGGCTGATCCATACATCTCCGGCCAGCGGTGTCCGGTCGGGGAAGTAGGCCCAGGCAGCGGCGTCGTCGTCCATGTCCCAATAGCCGCCGAATCGCAAGTCGCCCACAGTGTTGATGTTGTCACTGACCAGAGTGAACTTGACGTTAGCCACGGCGCTCCAGGCGCCAAGCGCACCGGTCACGGCGTTTTGTTGAGCCGATGTCAGAGCGAAGCTGTTCAGGAATTCATTTTTTAAGCTGTATTTGGCAGAGAAATACGATTGGCCGGGGGTGACGAAACTATAGGTCAGCCTTGTCGCGAAGATGTCTGCGCCGAAGTCAGGGCTCAGCCAGGAGGTGCCATAGATCAGGCTGTCGACTTGTTGGTTACCGGTTAGAACAGATGGCTTTGTTAAAATGTAACCAAGAGGAGACGACATTCTAAATATCCTGAGAAGGCTGCGACCGTCCTGTATGTGGCCGCTACAAGGACGCGATTTTGCACCAGAGTATCAGGGCCTCCCGTGAACGCTCCGACCCCCACCCTCATCCGCGAAACCTTCCCCGTCGGCCCTTTGCAGTGCAACTGCACAATCATCGGCGACCCCATCACTAAAAAAGCCATCGTCGTCGACCCAGGCGGCAATCACGAGCTGATCCTGGCGCGGCTCGACGCCCTGGGCCTGAAGGTGGTCAGCATCATTCACACCCACGCACACCTCGATCACTTCCTCGCCTCCGGTCAGTTGAAGGAGAAAACCGGCGCGACCCTGCACCTGCATAAAGAAGATCAATTTCTCTGGGACAACCTGGAGATGCAGTGCCAGATGTTCGGTGTGCCTTACACCCCGGTGCCATCGCCGGATCGCTGGTTGGCCGATGATGAAGAGTTGGCGTGCGGGTGTGGCGTGGCGTTGCACACGCCGGGTCATACGCCGGGTTCCATGAGCTTTTGGTTTTCAGAGGCTAAGCTGCTGATTGCCGGTGACACGCTGTTCAAGCGTGGGGTAGGGCGCACGGATTTGTGGGGTGGTGATCAGGCAACACTCGTGCGATCGATCAAGCAGCGGTTGTATTCCCTCGACGAAGAGGCAACCGTGGTGTCCGGGCATGGCCCGGACACCTGTCTGGGCGATGAAATGCGCGGTAACCCCTTTGTAAGAGCTTGAAGGGCTCTGACGGAATTTTTGTCATTGCCAATGATCCAACACCCGCAAAGGTTCATTGCTTAAGTCCGTTGCACCACAGAATGCAAAAAAAGTAGGAGCTCCTCCATGTTCACCTCGCGTCGTTTGATCGTTGTCGCTACTGCAGTGGCTCTGTTGTCCGGTTGTGCATCGCCGAACCCTTATGACAACCAGGGTCAGGCCGATGGCAGCTCCACGGGCATGAGCAATACCGCCAAATACGGTGGCCTCGGCGCCCTGGCCGGTGCGCTGGCCGGTGCTGCCATCAGTCACGATAACCGTGGCAAGGGCGCGCTGATTGGCGCCGCCGTGGTGGGTGCTTCTGCTGCCGGTTACGGTTACTACGCCGACCAGCAAGAGAAAAAGCTGCGCGCCAGCATGGCCAACACCGGGGTTGAGGTGCAGCGCCAGGGCGATCAGATCAAGCTGATCATGCCGGGCAACATCACGTTCGCCACCGATTCGGCGAACATTGCCTCAAGCTTCTACCAGCCGCTGAACAACCTGGCGGGCTCGCTCAAGGAGTTCAACCAGAACCAGATCGAGATCGTCGGCTACACCGACAGCACCGGCAGCCGCCAGCACAACATGGACCTGTCCCAGCGTCGCGCCCAGAGCGTGGCGACTTACCTGACCTCACAGGGTGTCAGCGGCGCCAATCTGTCGGCACGTGGTGCCGGGCCGGATAACCCGATTGCCAGCAACGGTGATGCCAATGGCCGGGCACAGAACCGCCGCGTCGAGGTCAACCTGAAGGCGATTCCGGGCCAGCAATACGGCGGCCAGCAACAGCAAGGCACTGTCCAGCAGTACCCATGAGAGGCTGACCTCTCCCTGAAATGAAAATGCCCGATCCTTAAAGGATCGGGCATTTTTTTGTGTCGCTTGTTCAGGCGATGAAAAATTCAGAATAAAAAAGCCCTCGGACAATCACTCGTCCGAGGGCTTTTTGTGTCGCGCGAAACCTGATTACTTCTTCAGGCCGTAATGCTCATCGAGCATGCCCGGCGCGTTCGGGGCTTTGGGAGCGTAATCGCGAGGCGGTTCCTGATCGCGCGGTGGCGTCAGGCGTTCCCGTGGAGCCTGCACCGCGTCAGCGTGCAGGGCAGCCAGCAAGCGTTGGCGAGTCTGCTCGTCCAGGGCCAGACGGTTGGCACCCTCGGCGAGATGATCCTGCACTTCCTGATAGCTCTGAGTCAGTTTCTTGACCAGGGATGCAGTGCTGTTGAAGTGGGTGACCACTTCGTTCTGATACTTGTCAAAACGTTCCTGAATATCATCCAGCTGACGTTGCGTGCTGCTCGGAGCGGCATTCGGCACCAGGCGAGCGATCAGGAATCCAATGGCGACACCCACAACCAGGGCAAGAGTCGGCAACAACCAAACTAAGAGCGAGTGTTCCACGAGTCCTTCCTCTATAAACGGCTTTGCTTTACGTTAACGGCTCGAACCTGCGCTGTATACCGCGATTCACTCGCAATAGATTGGCACAGACAATTTGCTAGACGAGTCGACCCGATTCGAGGTCACGGAGTTCCTTCCTTGCTTATGCGCGAAACCCCTGTAGTGATTGATGGCCCGGTGGGTCAGTTGGAAGCCCTGTATCTGGAAAACATGAGCCCGGACAATGAGCAGCCCCGCGGCCTGGCGCTGATCTGCCATCCGAACCCGGTGCAGGGCGGCACGATGCTCAACAAAGTCGTCTCGACCCTGCAGCGCACCGCGCGCGATGCCGGTTTGATTACCTTGCGTTTCAACTACCGTGGCGTCGGTGCCAGTGAAGGCTCGCACGACATGGGCTCCGGCGAAGTCGACGATGCCCAGGCAGCGGCCGAGTGGCTGCGGGCCAAACATCCTGAATTACCTTTGACCCTGTTCGGTTTCTCCTTCGGCGGTTTTGTTGCAGCCAGTCTCGGCGGACGCCTGGAGGCCAAGGGTGAGCAGATCAAGCATCTGTTCATGGTCGCGCCTGCGGTCATGCGTCTGGGCGATCAGGATCAACTGCCGCACCAAGGTACATTGACCGTGATCCAGCCGGAAACCGACGAAGTGATCGATCCGCAACTCGTTTACGATTGGTCCGACGCACTCGATCGCCCCCATGAGCTGCTGAAAGTGGCAGAATGCGGACACTTTTTTCATGGCAAGCTGACCGATCTCAAGGATCTGATCCTGCCGCGTCTTTCGAATTGATTGCAGTCTGACAAGCGATTACCCATGACGACTCGTACCCGTATCCTCACCGGCATCACCACCACCGGCACGCCGCACCTGGGCAATTACGCGGGGGCTATCCGCCCGGCGATTCTTGCCAGCCGCGATAGCAATGCCGATTCGTTCTACTTCCTGGCCGACTACCACGCCCTGATCAAATGCGATGACCCGCTGCGCATCCAGCGCTCGCGTCTGGAAATCGCCGCGACCTGGCTGGCCGGTGGCCTGGACGTGGACCGGGTGACGTTCTATCGCCAGTCCGACATCCCGGAAATCCCGGAGCTGACCTGGCTGCTGACCTGCGTGGCCGCCAAGGGCTTGCTCAACCGTGCCCACGCCTACAAGGCGTCGGTGGACAAGAACGTCGAGAATGGCGAAGACCCGGATGCGGGCATCACCATGGGCCTGTACAGCTACCCGGTGCTGATGGCCGCGGACATCCTGATGTTCAACGCCCACAAGGTGCCGGTCGGTCGTGACCAGATCCAGCACGTGGAAATGGCCCGTGACATCGGCCAGCGCTTCAACCACTTGTTCGGCCAGGGCAAGGAGTTCTTCACCATGCCCGAAGCGCTGATCGAGGAAAGCGTCGCCACGCTGCCAGGCCTCGACGGTCGCAAGATGTCGAAGAGCTACGACAACACCATTCCGTTGTTCAGCAGCGCCAAAGAGATGAAAGACGCGATTTCGCGGATCGTGACCGACTCCCGTGCCCCGGGCGAAGCCAAAGATCCGGACAATTCGCACCTGTTCACCTTGTTCCAGGCTTTCGCTACACCGGCACAAGCCGACGAGTTCCGCAGCGAATTGCTCCAGGGCCTGGGTTGGGGCGAGGCGAAGAATCGCCTGTTCCAGTTGCTGGACAACGAGTTGGGCGAGTCCCGCGATCGTTATCACCAGTTGATCGGCCGCCCGGCAGACCTGGAAGACATCCTGCAGCTCGGCGCCAAAAAGGCCCGTGCAGTGGCCACGCCGTTCCTCAACGAGTTGCGTGAAGCGGTCGGCCTGCGTTCTTTCGTCGCCCAGACTCAAGTCGCTGCCACCACCAAGAAGAAAGCCGCGAAAGCCGCGCGCTTCGTCAGCTTCCGTGAAGACGATGGCAGTTTCCGCTTCCGTCTGCTGGCGGCCGATGGCGAGCAGCTGCTGCTGTCGCGCCACTTCGCCGATGGCAAAACCGCAGGTCAGGTGACCAAACAACTGCAATCCGGCCAGCCATTGGACGTGCGCAGTGAAGACCTGAACTTCAGCGTCTGGCTGGAAGGCGAGTGCGTGGCCGACAGCCCGGCCTTCGCCGACAGTGCTGCTCGCGATGCTGCCATCGGCGCATTGCGGGTTGCACTGACACCGGTTCAGGAATAAACAACGGTTCGGTCCGACCAAGGGCCGATTGCCATTCCCATGGGCCGTCGCTACAGTGACGGCCCGTTTTTGTTGCCTTGCTAACGAATTATGACGCCCCTAGAACGATACCAAGCTGATCTGAAACGCCCGGAATTCTTCCACGATGCTGCGCAGGAAACGGCAGTGCGTCATTTGCAGCGCCTGTACGACGATCTGGTCGCGGCCTCGCAGAACAAACCGGGCCTGCTCGGCAAACTGTTTGGCAAGAAGGACCAGGCGCCGGTCAAGGGCCTGTACTTCTGGGGCGGCGTGGGTCGCGGCAAGACTTACCTGGTCGACACCTTCTTTGAAGCGCTGCCGTTCAAGGAAAAGACCCGTACTCACTTCCACCGCTTCATGAAGCGCGTGCACGAAGAGATGAAGACTCTGGGCGGCGAGAAAAACCCGCTGACGATCATCGCCAAGCGCTTTTCCGACGAGACGCGAGTGATCTGTTTCGATGAATTCTTCGTCTCCGACATCACCGACGCCATGATCCTTGGCACGCTGATGGAAGAGCTGTTCAAGAACGGCGTGACCC
>NZ_JBFTMK010000389.1:0-4834 GCF_056396965.1 Pseudomonas sp. 05N434 | reverse complement strand
ATTGATCCCTGTGGTGAGGAGAGCTTGCCTGTGGTGAGGGGGCTTGCCCCCGTTGGACCGCGAAGCGGTCCCTCTTCGATTTTTCATGTTCACCGAGTTGCCTGAATTTACGACTGCTTCGCAGCCGAACGGGGGCAAGCCCCCTCACCACAGCAAGCTCCCTCGCCACAGGTTTGTCATCACAGGGTTGATGCAGGTCCATGCAAAACCGCGCAATGGCGGTTATTCTTGGCCCCGACTGCTTACGCTAGGAACGGGGGAAAGCCAGCATGGACAAAGTTATCGTCATCACCGGCGGCAGCCGTGGAATCGGCGCCGCCACGGCCCTGTTGGCCGCCGAACAAGGTTATCGGATCTGCATCAATTATCAGTCCGACGAACAGGCGGCGCTCAGTGTGCTGGAGCAAGTCCGCGCACGCGGTGCCCAAGCCATCGCCGTGCGTGCCGACGTCAGCATCGAAGACGAAGTGATCGCTCTGTTTCATCGGGTGGACACCGAACTGGGCCGGGTCACGGCGCTGGTGAACAACGCCGGCACCGTCGGACAAAAGTCGCGGATCGACGAAATGTCGGAATTCCGCATTCTGAAAATCCTCAAGACCAACGTCCTGGCGCCGATCCTCTGCGCCAAACACGCGATTTTGCGCATGTCGCCCAAACACGGCGGGCAGGGCGGCAGCATCGTCAACGTCTCCTCGGTCGCCTCGCGTTTGGGTTCACCCAACGAGTACGTGGATTACGCCGCGTCCAAGGGGGCGCTGGACACATTCACCATCGGCCTGTCCAAGGAAGTGGCGGGCGAGGGGATTCGCGTCAATGCGGTGCGTCCGGGTTACATCTACACCGATTTCCATGCATTGAGCGGCGATCCGGACCGGGTCAGCAAGCTGGAATCGGCGATTCCGATGGCCCGCGGTGGGCGGCCGGATGAAGTGGCGGAGGCGATTGTGTGGTTGTTGTCGGATAAGGCGTCGTATGCGACCGGGACTTTCGTCGATCTTGGTGGTGGGCGGTAAAGATCAGAAGCAAGATCAAAAGATCGCAGCCTTCGGCAGCTCCCACGCGCCTGTGGGCGCCGCGATCTTTTGCTGTTAAAAGGACCTGACAATCCGCCCCAACGTCTCCATCGCCTTCTCCGAATCCTCGGTCCACGGGCTGCCGTAATTCAACCGAATACAATTCCTGAACCGCTGAGTCGGTGAAAAAATCGGCCCCGGCGCAATGCTGATCCCCTGCGCCAGTGCCATCTGAAACAACTTCAACGAATCCATCTGCGGCGGCAGTTCCAGCCACAGGAAGTAACCGCCGGCCGGTTGGCTGACGCGGGTTTGGGCCGGGAAGTAGCGGGCGATGGCGGCGAGCATGGCACTTTGCTGTTCTTCCAGGGCGTAACGCAGCTTGCGCAGGTGCCGATCGTAGCCGCCGTGTTGCAGGTAATCGGCGATGGCCGCCTGGGCGGGCATCGAGGCGCATAGCGAGGTCATGAGCTTCAGCCGTTCGATTTTCTGCGCATAGCGCCCGGCGGCGACCCAGCCGATGCGGTAGCCGGGGGCCAGGCTCTTGGCGAACGAACCGCAATGCATCACCAGCCCTTCGGTGTCGAACGCCTTGGCCGGTTTCGGCGCCTGTTGGCCGTAATAGAGCTCGGCGTAAACGTCATCCTCGATCAGCGGCACCTGATGGCTGCGCAACAACTCCACCAGTTCCTGTTTCTTCGCCTCGGGCATGGTCGCGCCCATGGGGTTCTGGAAACTGGTCATGCACCAACAGGCCTTGATCGGGTGCCGTTCCAGGGTCTGGGCGAGTACGCCGAGGTCGATGCCGTCTCGCGGGTGGACGGGGATTTCCACGGCTTTGAGCTTCAGCCGTTCCAGCACTTGCAGGCTGGCGTAAAAGGCCGGGGCTTCGATGGCCACCAGATCGCCAGGCTCGGTGACGGCTTGCAGGCACAGGTTCAGCGCTTCCAGCGCACCGTTGGTGATCAGCAGTTCCTCCATCGGCAGCATCAGCCCGCCGACCATGTAGCGCAGGGCGATTTGCCGACGCAGTTGCGGGTTGCCCGGCGACATGTCGGTGACCACCATGCGCGGGTCCATCTCCCGGGAAGCACTGGCCAGCGAGCGGGACAAGCGCTGCAGCGGGAACAGCGTGGGGCTGGGGAAGGCCGAGCCGAAGGGCACGGTGGTGGGGTCCTTGATCGAGTCCAGCACTGAGAACACCAGTTCGCTGACGTCGACTTCGGTGGACTCGTTGACCTGGCTGCTGATCACCGGCTCCGAGAACGGGCTTGGTGCATGCGCATTGACGAAGTAGCCGGAACGCGGTCGCGCGCGGATCAGGCCGCGACGTTCGAGCAGGTAATAGGCCTGGAACACCGTGGACGGGCTGACGCCGTAGGTCTGGCTGGCGTAGCGCACCGACGGCACCCGATGGCCGGGGCCAAGAACGCCGGAGCGGATCAGTTCAGCGATGTCGTCGGCGAATTTTTCGTAGCGTTTCATCGAGTGCCCGGTTAGTGAATTGTGCATTTTGTGGCGAGGGGGCTTGTCGGAACGCCGCATCGCCCCGTTCGGCTGCGCAGCAGTCGTAAAACCAGACTGCTCGATATATCTGAATAATGTAGGGGGCCGCTTCGCGACCCAACGGGGGCAAGCCCCCTCGCCACAGGACAAAGGATTGCATCTTAAAGACTCAACGGTTCATCGGTGCAACAAACCGGCTCTTGGCCACGCTATAGATGTCCGGCTCATTGCTGTCGACAATCTTGAAGCCGATCGTCTGCGAGCTGCTGCTCGGCCGTTCCGTGGTCATCGCCACCGACACCGGCACATCGACAATCTCCCCGGCGGCCAGGCTCAGTTCGGTCTTGCCTTGCAACTGGAAGCCGTCGTCGTCGACCAGTGTCAGACGGTACTCCTGACGTTGCTGGGTCTTGTTGATGACCTTCAGGCTGTAGATGTTTTCGATCTGACCTTCACTGTTCTCGCGGAACAGGCCACGGTCCTTGCTCACGTCCAGCGACACCATCGGCCGCTCCACCAAGGCCAGGGCGAAGGCGCCGATCATCACCAGCAGCACCGCGGTGTAACCGATCAGGCGCGGGCGCAGCAGGTGGGTCTTGCCACCCTGCAATTGATGCTCCGAGGTGTAGCTGATCAGCCCTCGGGCGTAGCCCATTTTGTCCATGATCGAATCGCAGGCGTCGATGCACGCGGCGCAACCGATGCATTCCATCTGCAAGCCATCGCGGATGTCGATGCCGGTCGGGCAAACCTGGACGCACACCTGACAGTCGATGCAATCACCCAGGCCGACCTCGGCGGGTTTCACTTCACGTTTGCGCGGGCCACGGTTTTCGCCGCGAGCCACGTCGTAGGAAATGGTCAGGGTGTCCTTGTCGAACATCACGCTCTGGAACCGTGCGTATGGACACATGTGCATGCACACGGCTTCACGTAGCCAGCCGGCGTTGATGTAAGTGGCACCGGTGAAAAACAGCACCCAGAACAGGCTGACACCGCCGATTTGCAAAGTCAGCAGCTCTTCGGCCAGGGGCCGGATCGGTGTGAAGTAGCCGACAAAGGTCAGGCCGGTGAGCAGGCTGATCGCCAGCCACAAGGTGTGTTTGGCCGAGCGACGGAGCAGTTTGTTCAGGCCCCAGGGCGCGGCTTGCAGCTTGATCCGCTGGTTGCGCTCGCCTTCGGTGATCTTCTCGCACCACATGAAGATCCAGGTCCAGGAGCTCTGCGGGCAGGTGTAACCGCACCAGACCCGGCCTGCGAACACGGTGATCGCAAACAAACCGAAGGCGGCGATGATCAGCAGCGCCGACAGCAGGATGAAGTCCTGCGGCCAGAAGGTCGCGCCGAAGATGTGGAATTTGCTTTCGGACAGATCCCAGAGCACCGCCTGGCGGCCGCCCCAGTTCAGCCACACCGTGCCGAAGAAAAGTAGAAACAGAAACCCCGCGCCGCTCATGCGCAGGGTGCGGAACAGGCCGGTGAAGCTGCGGGTGTGGATCAGGTTGTCACTGGACTTGGCCTTCATCTTTGGACGCGAAGGCTCATTGTTTTTTATAAACGAGGCAGGTTCAACGGTTCGGACGGGGATTCTATCGCTCATGGTCTTTCGCTCATCAGCCTCCATCAGGCCTGAGCACTATGACCAGCGATCTGTTTGCATAACAGACTCACCTAGCGCAATAAAAGGCGGATCAGATGGGCTGCCCACACCCGCCTGCGACAACTTGATGCACCCGCAAGGGCGGGCTGCAAGTACCTAGGTCAGGCGCTGGTGGGTTGTGTTGATGCCGGTCAGTCAAATCACCGAATCACTGTTCGTGGCCTTCAAATGCCGGCGACCGTCCACAGCACCTGCTACGGTCAATGCGTCGGCTTCTGCTTCGGTGATGTAGAAGCGCTGGCCGTCGAGTTCCACTGCCGACATGGATTTTTCCTCGTCAGTGATTATGGTGATATCAGGGCAAAGGCGAATTTCTTCGCCGTTTTCGGTGATGAAGAAGCAGGTCTGGTTGTCGATGCGCACGGTCATGGAGGAGGCCTTTTTGCGGATTCATTAAGTGTTAGGGCGCATTTGCCGGTGATTGTTCTGTGCAACCGATAGATGGCGTGAGTCATGCTTAAGTTGGTTGACCCGTGCCCAGGGGATTGATTCCTCGAAGGACCTGGCAAATCCCTCTGAACTTTGCCGGCGCCTGTGGCTCGGAACTTATGTGTGTTCATACCCTTGAGTTCATCTCGGGGCAGATCGCTTCGTGTGAGTGATGACCAGGCACAAGAGCGTCCTTGGGGCGTAAGGAGAGATGCTCGATGAC
>NZ_JBFTMK010000388.1:0-4849 GCF_056396965.1 Pseudomonas sp. 05N434 | reverse complement strand
CGCTGGGTCGCGAAGCGGCCCCAACATCTGCGACTGCTACGCAGCCCCAGCGGGAGCAAGCTCCCTCGCCACAATAAGATTATATTTTGCGCAATTGTTCCAACGCCTCATACGGCTCCCGCGCCCAGCGCTCCACCCGTTCATGAAGCAACGCCGAGGCTTCGCGACGCTTGTCATCGCCGTCGCCGACAAACACCTGCGACGGCTGCTTGGCATGTTGCCCCACCGCTGCAAACACTTGCCGGCGCTGCTCGATGTCCAACGCAAAGAACGCCGCCAACCGCCCCGCCATCGCCTGCGGCAGTTCGCTGTAATTCACCGCCCARCCACCAAATGCCTGGCATTGCGCCAACCCCGACGCCAGCAATTGCCCCAACCGCCGAGCGATGTAATCCTCACGGCCGCTGAATGGAAATTCGTCATCCAGCACACTGGCGCCGATCATCCCCGGCACCATGTGCACGCCCGGGCGACGCAGATGCGAGACAGCAATCTCCAGCGGATCGCGATAAAGAAACAGCCACGGTGTTTCAGGGAAGCACTCGCGCAGTAACGGCAGTTCACCGATGTTCCAGGCGTCGAGTTTGATCACCAACCGTTGCTCCACGCCACGTCGACATTGCCCGTAGGCCGACAGTAACCCTTTGATCGCCGCACGGCGCTCGACAGCAGGCAAATCGCTGCGTAGCAACGCGTCCAGTGGCGGGGGTTCGCTGATGACGATGTGGTTGTCGAGTCGCGCCAGCATCTGGCTGACCAGGGTCGAGCCACAGCGGGAGGCGTGAAAGATAAAGGCGCTCGGTGTCAGGCCGGGACTGCAAGCCTGCCAGTCCGCAAGGGTCGACAATGCCGTTTTTCGGCGGAATGCCTGATTGAACGGCAGTCGCAGCGCATCCTCCACGGCGTCACGAAAAAACGGCTGATGCAGCCGCGTGTCACCGAACCAGCACCAATCGACTTGCCATTGCCCAGCCTCTTGCCACACGCGAATCGGCAACCAGCCTTCGAGGTTCAGGCGCTCCATTGTTCAGTCCACTGGCGGCGACCATCGCGCATCGCCGCACGCAGTTCTTCACGGGTAAATGCAAGGCCGCGCTCGGCGGCCAGCTCCAGAGTGCGGGCGACAAAGGCTTCGTTGTCCCGCAATCCCTGCAAGGTCTTGCACAGCTGCGGTTCGCCGACCAGCAGTGCCTTGAATTGCTCTAAAGCTTGATCACCGATTAGCGGCGACGGCGTGGTTGCCACCCCATCGATAATCGCCTGCTCCAGCCAGGCACCGGGCCGGCAATCGAGCACCAGATGAATCCGTGTCTGGGTATCGCGGTTGTCTACGCGATGAGGTCGCGCCAGGTCGAGGTACCAGCACTCGCCAGCGGCCATCGGCATGCGCTGGCCGTCCAGCATGAAGTCCACTTGAGAGGGGCTGAGCAGCGGGATGTGCAGGCGCAAGTCCGCATCCGGTTCGCCCAGGTCATAGTCGCGATGCTCATGGATACGCCCGCCCGGACCGAGTCGCAACAGGCGCGCGCAGACGATCTGCAGCGGCAGATCCCGCAACCCTTGCTGCCATCGAACATCCCGTCGCCAGAGTTCGCGCACTCGAGGTTCACCGCGACCGGGTGCCAGCTCGGTCAAGGCATCGGCCGCGGAAATCAGCGCCACGCCGCTCCAGTCGCCGGTGTAGTAAGCGCTGTTGAAGTGACCGTGCCAGTTGTCCTCACCGATCGCCGCCAGCGCCTGCAACAGCAACGGCAAATCCACCGTCACCGGCAATCGGGAGAATGCCGGTCGGCTCATCGTTTTGGCAGCACCGCACATTCGCCGAGCCAGGTCAGCAAACGGTCAAGACAGGCCTCGACCGATTGCGCGCCCGTATCGAGCACCAGCGACGCACACGGCGGTGGTTCGTAAGGCGCGGAAACACCGGTGAAGCCCGCCAACTCACCCCGTCGAGCCCGGGCGTAATGACCTTTGGGATCACGCTGTTCACACACCGTCAAAGAGGCGCTGCACCAGACTTCGCGGTAATCCTCGCCCAGCCGCCGGGCAAACAGTTCGCGCAACTCCACCAAGGGCGCAATCATCGCGAGGATGACAATCTGCCCATTCTCGACCAACAGCGCCGCCACTTCGCTGGCGCGGCGGATGTTTTCCAGGCGATCACTGTCGGTGAACCCCAGATCGCGATTGAGCCCGACCCGCAGTCCATCGCCATCGAGCACCACACTCTGCACGCCATGTTCGAACAGCTCGGCGTGCAGTGCCTGGGCCAATGTCGACTTGCCCGCCGCCGGTAAACCGGTCAGCAGAATCGCCGCGCCGCGATGGCCGTTGCGGGCCTCCCGTTGGGCGCGGCTGATGCTCGCCGTYGGCGCCAGCAGGTTAGCGGACCGGGGCATGGGCCACCGGCGGTACTGAGATGTTGCCCGCCGCCCACGCCGCTTCGCGATTGGCCAGTGCGGTGGCGATGGACTGGACTTCGGTAGATTGCACTTCGTCCGGCAGCGGATCGAGACCGGCGCTGGCGAAGATTTGCCCGTAAGCGTTGCGCAGGTCAGCGTAGGACAGGTCGCGACGCAGATCGGCCTGCAACGTGTTCAGTTCGCCCTGGATCAGATCCAGTTCGCCCAGCCCGGCCGCCTGATAGCGGTTGCGCAGCTGGCCGATGATTTGCCCGTCGATGTTCGACAACTGCTGATTGGTCTGGAACTGCCGCAGTGCTTCGCGGTAGTTGGCGTTGGCCACGTAGAGCTGGGCCAACACTGCGATGGACATCGCCTGACGACGTGCCGCGGCGACTTCTTCGCCGGCCTTGGCGACGTCGATCGCGGCGGGTGCGGAAATCACATTGAACAGGTTCCAGGTGACTTTCACCCCGTAATCCGCCCAGCTCTGTTCCACCAAAAACGAGTTGCTGTCGTAATGCCCGCCAGCGGAGAACTCCAGCCCTGGTAACAGGCGCAGCATGGCTTTGCGGGTTTCGGCCGCGCTGATGCGGGTCTGGTAATCCTGCTCGCGCAACTCCGGCCGACTGGTCAGGGCTTCCTGCTCCAGGCTGGCGAGGTCGACCTTGAGTTCCGGAATGTCGTAATCGTCCTGAGTCGCCAGCGTCAGCTCGGTATTCAGTGGCAGGTTGATCAGGGTCGCCAACTCGGTTTTTGCCAGCGACAGCGCGCGGCGTTGCTCTTCCAGTTGCCGGGTGGCTTCGATCAGCGAGCGCTGATAAGCCAACGACTGGATCGGATCGCCGATACGCTGTTGGCTCATGCTCTGGCTATTCTCACGGGCGGTATCGACCCGGGCCATCAGGCTGTCGATTTGCTTGAGCAAACGTTCGGCGGCCACGGCTCGCCAATAGGCCGAGCGCACGTCCTGGACGATGGTGTTGATCACCTTGCGCCGACGTTCCTGCACGATCAGCCGCTGATCGCCCTGCTGCTTGGCGCTGATGTAGCTGACGCCGAAGTCGAGCACGTTCCAGACCATGGTCAGGTCCGCCACGTCACGGTCGCGGTCCTGGGAGGTCGACGGTTCCAGAGACTGGGTGCCGGTGCGCACGCTCTGGCTGCTGGAGGCGTTGACGTTGTTGCGCCCCACGTAACCGGCATCCAGCGCCATGCGCGGCAGCATGTCGAAACTGGCGAGGTCGAGTTGGCGCTTGGCCAGGGCTTCTTCCATGATCTTGAGCCGGCCTTCGAGGTTGTATTTCACCGCGCGGGCCATGGCCTGGTGCAGGGTCAGCGGGCCGCTGAGGGGCTCCTGACCCTTGTACATGTTTTGCAGATCGCTTTTGGCGCGCTGTTGGCTGACGCTGCGTTCGATCGGTTGACTGGTGACTGCACATCCGCTGATCGCCAGCGCCAGCAGGCTGGCGCCGAACAACTTATGACTTCTTTTCATCCTTGTATTGCCCCCGGTGCCGCACTGCTTTAATGATTTTTCAGGCCTGCATTTCACTGATGCCGACCTGTTGCAAAGCCGCGGCCAGGCTGTCGACCTGCCGTTGCTCGGTGTCTTTGAGCTGTTGTAATTGCTGGCCAAGACTCGGTGCGCCAAACACGCCGCGCAGCCCTTGGGAAACATCCCCCGCCCTGATTGACTGATTACCAAAGGTGTTCAGCGAATCCCCCTCGCTACTGGTGGCCTGATTGAACAGGCTCGACAGCGTGCTGCTGCCGAAGACCCCGCCATCGCCCCCGCCAAAGCCGAGGAAGCCGTGGCCTGAGCCATCGCCACCGTTGTCGCTGCTGGTGAATACCTGGGCAATGAAACTCGGCGTCAGCGCCCCGTGGTTTATGAAAATGTCGCCCAGAGGCCGAATGCCATTGCCCATCACCCGTTGTTCAAACAACGGGGCAAAGGTCAGTGGCGAGCCGAGATCGCCAGTGGGTGGGGTGAAGATGATCGGTTGCAATGGCACGTTCGGTGGATCGGCCACGACCACCGGTGTCAACACCAAGGGGGGTGGCGTCGGTACGGTGTTGATTGTGTAGTTATTGGATACCGCGACGCTGGCGCCCAGGTTGCCCGCCAGGTCCGTCACATTGCTGGTGTCCAGCGCAATGAAGTTGCTCGGGTCGGTAATGTTCGCGGTGGGCGTGAAGGTCCCGGTCCAGGTCTTGCCGCCATCGCTGCTGGCCAGATTGGTCAGTTCACCATTGGTCACGCTCAAGTCCGACAAGTCGAAGTTGCTGACCGCTTCGCTGAATGTGAAGGTCACCAGTGTCGTCTGGCCAATTCCCAACACCGGATTGGCAACCACGATGCTGACGGTCGGACGGGTCGCATCAAGTGCGTAGTTGTTGGAGATGGCGATGCTGGCGCCGGCATTGCCCGCGGCGTCGAGCAC
>NZ_JBFTMK010000387.1:0-5759 GCF_056396965.1 Pseudomonas sp. 05N434 | reverse complement strand
CGGCTACGCCGCCGAACGCAGCCTCGCAGGCTCGGCAGCTGCTACAAACGAGTCCGGTTGCTGCATGGCATCAGACAAACACAATTTCATACGGCAACCGCATGCGTTCCAGAATCACTCGTGGCAGCAGCGGGGCGATGCCGATCGCCGGTTCGCCGTCGAGCTGGCTGGCGTAGGCATAGGTGGCGTGGCTTTTGCGCGCGACAGTCCAGGTGTCGAGGCGTAGCTTGCGCGCGCGATGCCAGGGGATCAGCCCGTGCTCGCGCATCGGCCAGTGCCAGGCCCAGACCGGTATTTCGTTGAGCGTCGCCCCTACCAGGGCGGCAGCCCTGGCGCTGGCACGGCCGACAGCGTCGTGGTCGACGATGCCGTCTTCGCGCCAGGTGGTGAACACCACATCGCCGGGGCGCAGGTAGCGGACGATGAATTGGGTCAATTCAGACTCTCGCTCGGCCAGAGCGTTGTCGGTGAAGCCGCCGCGAATCCACTTCAGGCTGTGCATCGGCAAGCCGAGTCGACGCAAGGCTTCGACACTTTCCTGGGGGCGGAACACGCTCAGGCGCTTTTCCGACCACTGACGCGACCCCGGATGGCTGGCGCTGCCGTCGGTGATCGAGATCAGTTGCAGAGGATGACCAAGGGAGCACAACAGTTGCAGCAGGCCACCGCAAGTCACCACTTCATCGCCGGGATGCGGGGCGATCACCACCGCGCGAGCTCCAGCAGGGACCAGTGTTTCGGTGTTGATGACGGGGATGTTGTCCAGTTGTGGGGCGCTGTTCCAGATCTGCGCAGGCAAGCTGTTTTCGCTGATGGAAACCGGTCTCATAGGCGCTACGTCCTTGTTCTGTCTGGCCCTCAGTCGTGCGCAATGCTTACGGGAGCAAGCCTGGCAGACCCGTGAAGGCCGAACGCAGCCTCGCAGGCTCGGCAGCTGCTACAGATATTATGGTGATCACTCTCACTCTTCTTCCTCATGCTGCAGTTCAAACAACAGCAGCGAACGGCCGGTAACCGAGTATTGGCGACCAAACTCAAAGCGTTCCTGGCCCCGAATCGACGGTTGATTGGTATCGATCATGCAGGTCCAGAAACCGCCGTCAGGCACTTCCGGCAGCAGGAAGTTGACGATGTCATGGTGCGCGTTGACCACCAGCAGCAGGGTCGCGTCGGCACCCTTGCGGCGAATGCCGGTTTCCTGGGCGCGGCCATCGAGCAGTATGCCCATGCAGCGACCGTGGCCTTCTTCCCATTGCTCATTGGACATTTCGCTGCCGTCCGGGGCCAGCCAGGTCACGTCCTTGACGCCGATGTCTTCGTTGTAATTACCCACCAGGAAGCGCCCGCGCCGCAGGATTGGATAGGCCAGGCGCAACTTGATCAGGCGTTTGACGAACTTGAGCAGCGCCTTGCCGTCTTCGCTCATGTCCCAATTGACCCAACCGATCTCGCTGTCCTGGCAATAGGCATTGTTGTTGCCTTTCTGGGTGCGGGCGAACTCGTCGCCGGCCACCAGCATCGGCGTACCCTGGGACAGCAGCAATGTGGCGAAGAAGTTGCGCATCTGCCGCAGGCGCAGGGAATTGATCTCGGGATCGTCGGTGGGGCCTTCGACGCCGTGGTTCCACGACAGGTTGTTGTTGCTGCCGTCCTGATTGTTCTCGTCGTTGGCCTCGTTGTGCTTGTCGTTGTACGACACCAGATCGTTGAGGGTGAAGCCGTCATGGGCGGTGACGAAGTTCAGCGAAGCATACGGTCGACGGCCGCGCTGGTTGAACATCTCACCGGAGGCGGTCATGCGGCTGGCGAAGTCGGCGAGCTGGCCGTCGTCACCTTTCCAGAACGCGCGCACGGTGTCGCGGAATTTGTCGTTCCATTCKACCCAGCCCGGCGGGAAGTTCCCGACCTGATAACCGCCGGGGCCACAGTCCCAGGATTCGGAAATCAATTTCACCTGACGCAGCACCGGGTCCTGGCGACAGGCGACGAGGAAGCTGTGCCGTTCGTCGAAGCCGTCATGGTAGCGGCCGAGGATGGTTGCCAGGTCGAAACGGAAACCGTCCACGTGCATTTCCGTGGCCCAGTAACGCAGCGAGTCAGTGACCATTTGCAGCACGCACGGGTGGCTCAGGTCCAGGGTGTTGCCGGTGCCGGAATCGTTGATGTAGTAGCGTTTGTCGTCGGGCCTCAAGCGGTAGTAAGAGGCGTTGTCGATGCCGCGCATGGACAGGGTCGGGCCTTGTTCGTTGCCCTCGGCGGTGTGGTTGTAGACCACGTCGAGGATCACTTCCAGATTGGCCTCGTGCAGATGCGCGACCATCTCCTTGAACTCGGCGATCTTGCCGCTGGCCAGGTAGCGCGGGTCCGGGGCAAAGAACGCAATGCTGTTGTAACCCCAATAATTGGTCATGCCTTTGTGCAGCAGATGCTGGTCGTTGACGAAGGCATGGATCGGCAGCAACTCCACAGTCGATACGCCGAGCTTGCGGATGTGTTCCAGCACATCATCGACCATCAACCCGGCGAAGGTGCCGCGCAGGTTCTCGGGAACGGCGGGGTGAAGCATGCTGAAACCGCGTACGTGAGTCTCATAAATGATCGTCTTGTCCCATGGCACGCTGACCCGATGGTCATGGCCCCAGGTGTGGGCCGGGTCGATCACTTTGCACTTGGGCACGAAGGGCGCGCTGTCGCGCTCATCGAAACTGAGGTCGGCGTCGGGGTGGCCGATGGTGAAGCCGAACAACGCTTCGGACCATTTCAATTGGCCGACCAACTGTTTGGCATAGGGGTCGATCAGCAGTTTGTTCGGGTTGAAGCGATGACCGTTGGCCGGGTCGTACGGCCCGTACACGCGATAGCCGTAGATCAGCCCCGGATGGGCGTCGGGCAAGTAGCCGTGGTAGGTCTCATCGGTGTATTCCGGCAGCTCGATGCGCTCAAGTTCCACCTCACCGGCATCGTCGAAGATGCACAGTTCGACCTTGGTCGCGTGAGCCGAAAACAGCGCGAAATTGACCCCCAGGCCATCCCAGGTCGCGCCTGGCGGGAAGGGYAAGCCTTCACGGATTCGCGAGGCCTCGTGAGGTTCGGGCGCGGTTTTCTTTGGACTGGTCATAGCTGCTCCTGCAACGGTATTTTTCGAGGGCGCTCTGTGGCGAGGGGGCTTGTCGGAACGCCGCATCGCCCCGTTGGGTCGCAAAGCGACCCTTAAACCAGTCACCGCAATTCTTTAATCAGCAACGTGGCGTCTGGTTTACGACTGCTTCGCAGCCGAACGGGGGGCAAGCCCCCTCGCCACAAATCAGGACAAGACAGTGAAGCGTCAGACCTCGGGTGGTTTACGCGCGGTGCGCGGCTTTTTCACTGTGGTTTTTTCGCCCGGCGGGATCACTGCCGAAGCGGCAGCGGGTTTGGCTTTGGGCTTGGCGCGGGGTTTGGTTTCGAGGCCCTTGCCATTGACCAGCTTGCCGTCGGGCTTGCTGGCCGCGGGCTTGCTTGCGGTTTTGCTGCTGCTCGCTTTGGCTGGTTTGCCGGGCGCCAGGGCTTCGGCCTCGGCGAGTTTGCAGGCCATCTCCCAATGGCGGGCTTCCTGGCCCTCGGGTTTTCCTTCGGATTCCCAGATTTGATAGGCAAATTCGCGAATGCGTTTTTCGTCGGTACTCATCGCAATGCTCCTGAACTGAACTCAAGTTTGGGTAAAGAGATTGACCGGGAAATCCCCCAGCGCGGCGCCGACCATCAGCTCCTTGTGTTTTGTGACTGCGACGCTGGTAAAAAGTCCCTTCAGATTTTCTTCGGTGGCGGTGAACGGCAATTTGATTCGGGTATCGCCCCACAGCGACGCGTCAATCCGGGGGGCGGCACTGTTTTCCAGCAGTCCGGCACAACGTATCGGTACGGTCACGATTGCCAGTTTTCCCTGCCATTCTCGAGCAAACGCCAGTACCCGGTGAGCCTGGCTGCCAATCACTTCAAGGGCTTGGTAAGTGCCTTTTTGAAACAGTTCGGCATGCTCGGCACGCCGGTTCAGCGCCCGGGCGATCAGGGTTTGCTTGATGCGTCCGTCACGCCAGTTCGCCAACAGAGCGGGCAGGTCAAGCGGTAGGTGCATGGCCTGCTGACGGCTGACGTAATCCACCGGCCGGCGGTTATCCGGATCGACCAGCGAGAAGTCCCAGAACTCGTTGCCCTGATAGAGATCCGGCACCCCCGGCACGGTCATTCGCAGCAAGGTTTGCGCCAATCCATTCAGTGCACCCGGGACGGCAATGCATTGAGCGGCTGCCTCGATGGCCGCGCGCAATGGCTGACCTTCGGGGCTTAGCAGCAGGCGTTCGAGAAACCCGTGGGTCGCCTGTTCATATGCCTCGTTTGACGCGCTCCAGCTGCTTTGCAACTTGGCTTCGCGCAGGGCTTTGCGTTGCCACTGCCAGAGGCGTTTGGCGTAGTCCTCGAGCGCAGGTTGATCGTCGCTACACAATTCCAGTGGCCAACTGCCGAGGATTGCTTGATAGAGAATCAGCTCGTCGCCCGCCGAGGGCGCGCCGGGGTCGCTGCGCAGTTCGCCCGCGAGGGTTCGCCAGTGCTCGACCTGTTCGGCGTACCAGGCGCTGCGCTCGCTTAACACCGCCAGCCGCGCGCGGGTGTCTTCACCGCGTTTGTGGTCGTGGGTCGCGGTGGCCAGCAGGTTGTCGGGGAACTCGGCGAGGCGATTGGCGCAGGCGGCATGGAAGTCGGCAACCGGGGCGCTGAACTGCTCGGTGTTGTAGCCGACATCGTTGCGCGACAGCAGCACCGCCGAGCGATAAAGCGCGGTGTCTTCCACCGCTTTGGCCGCTGTCGGTGAGGTCAGTTGCTGGAAGCGCACGCAGGCATGCTTGAGCAGTTTGCGTGGACGGCCCACCGGTCGCTTGCGCCAGGGTTGGCCACCGAGCCAGCCGGCCAGGCAATCGAGCACCGGCCAGTCGGCCTCGCCAAGGGTTTGCCTGGCACCGGCCATGGCCTGCTGGAAAAACACGTCATCCTGGGCCGCACGACCCAACGGGCTGATGTAAGTGCGGTACACCGGGAAGTGCACGATCAGTTCCTGCAAGGCCCGTCGGATCGCGCCGAGGGTCAGGTCCCGGGTCATCAGGTCGTCCCGGGCCACTTGCAACAGGGCGTGGGCAACACTTTCGAAATCCCCGGCGAGGGAGCCGTTGAGAATCTGCTGGCGCGCCAGTTGTGCTTCCTGGCGGAAATCGGCGGGCCGTTCGCTGTGCCGGCTCCAGAGTTCACCCAAGGTCTGGGTGCCTTCGGGGTCGTGTTGCAGCAGCGACAACTGGTTCATGAATTCATAACCGGTACTGCCATCGACGCACCAGTCGCGGTGCAGGGTTTCGCCTTCGCCGAGGATCTTCTCGACGTAGATCGGCAGGTGTCGGCCGGGTGCCATTCGATCGACTCGACGTCGCAGTTTGCGGCAGTAGCCACGCGGGTCGGCGAGGCCGTCGATGTGGTCGATGCGCAGTCCGTCGACCAGACCTTCGGCCACCAGCTCGAAGATTTTTGCATGGGTCGCTTCGAACACCGCCGGCCGTTCGACGCGCAGGCCGCCCAGTTCATTGATATCGAAAAAGCGCCGCCAGTTGATGTCGTCCGCCGCGGTGCGCCAACTGGCCAGGCGATAACTCTGGCGCTCCAGCAGGTTATGCAGGCGCTGGAAACCGTCGGGAGTGAGCGAGTCGTAAGTGTCGAGGGTGTGCTGGATGGCGTGC
>NZ_JBFTMK010000386.1:0-7851 GCF_056396965.1 Pseudomonas sp. 05N434 | reverse complement strand
GTGATTCCATCGTGCTCCTACGTGGAGCGCTACATGGAGCGTCATCAGCGGCATGCTGCCAAGCTGTGAGCAAAACCAACGCATAAAAAAACGCCAGGTTCAAACCTGGCGTTTTTTTATGCGCGAAACGGCGATCAGCTGCGATTGCGTTTAGGCAACACGTCCTTGAGCTTGGCATGCATGCTGCGCAAGGTGTTTTCAGTGGCAGTCCAATCGATACAGGCATCGGTGATCGACACGCCGTATTGCAGGTCGGCGAGGTCTTTCGGGATTGCCTGGCAGCCCCAGTTCAAGTGGCTCTCGACCATCAGACCGATGATTGACTGGTTGCCTTCGAGGATCTGGTTGGCGACGTTCTCCATCACCAGCGGTTGCAGGGCCGGATCCTTGTTGGAGTTGGCGTGGCTGCAATCGACCATGATGTTCGGCTTGATGTTGGCCTTTTTCAGTGCTTGCTCGCAGAGCGCGACGCTGACCGAATCGTAGTTCGGCTTGCCGTTGCCACCGCGCAGTACCACGTGACCATAGGCGTTGCCCTTGGTGGTAACGATCGATACGCCACCTTCCTGGTTGATGCCCAGGAAACGGTGCGGGCTGGAAACCGATTGCAGGGCGTTGATGGCCACCGTCAGGCCGCCATCGGTGCCGTTCTTGAAGCCGACGGCCGAAGACAGGCCGGAAGCCATTTCACGGTGCGTCTGGGATTCGGTGGTGCGTGCGCCGATCGCCGACCAGCTGATCAGGTCCTGCAAGTATTGCGGGGAGATCGGGTCGAGGGCTTCGGTTGCGGTCGGCAGGCCCATCTCGGCCAGGTCCAGCAGCAACTGACGACCGATGTGCAGGCCATCCTGAATCTTGAACGAGTCGTCCAGGTACGGATCGTTGATCAGGCCTTTCCAGCCAACGGTGGTGCGTGGCTTCTCGAAATACACGCGCATGACCAGATACAGGGTATCGGACACTTCGGCCGCGAGCACTTTCAGGCGCTCGGCGTATTCGTGGGCAGCCTTGATGTCATGGATCGAGCACGGCCCGATCACGACGAACAGGCGGTGGTCGGTGCCATCAAGAATGTTGCGAATGACTTCGCGGCCCTTGGTGACGGTGCGCAGGGCAGCGTCGCTCAGAGGGATATCACGCTTGAGCTGATCGGGAGTGATCA
Organism: Pseudomonas sp. 05N434; assembly: GCF_056396965.1. Taxonomy (NCBI): domain Bacteria; kingdom Pseudomonadati; phylum Pseudomonadota; class Gammaproteobacteria; order Pseudomonadales; family Pseudomonadaceae; genus Pseudomonas; species Pseudomonas sp. 05N434. The sequence goes on along the minus strand of NZ_JBFTMK010000386.1, from coordinate 6,689 downwards.
GGGTCTCGTTGGAGGCGACGTTTAGGTCGTTGATCGGTAAATCRGCCATCGTTTACTCGTCAGGTCACGGGTGCCGGCCGCCAGCGAACCCGCGCGGCGGAGCACAGCAAATTAAGCGCGTCGGGGAGCAGAACCTTAGCGCGTTACACCGTGGCTCGACAATGGGCAGACACCGGTTTAATGGGCATTCCCCATCAGTTTCCCCCATCGTGGCGGGGAAACTGATGGGGAATGCACCCTAACCGGCCATTGGCTGCGCAAATGCCTTGCTGACTGTATCGTGGGAGAACTCGTCGGCGTGCTGCTGGACCCATTCGAGGGCCAGGGTCTCATTGTTCTGCTGTTGGCTTTGGGGTTCATGCTGACGGCAGTAACGTTCGATCTGGCAGATCTGCTCACCCATCCGAGCGCAAAACAGCGTCTGTTCGTCGACGAAGGCGATCCCCACCAGATAGCCGCGTTTGCGTCGCAAACACCACGCCACATAACCCAGGAAACGCAAGTCCGGGTTCAGGGTCGGCATGCGTATTTCCAGCGCCGTACCGTGGCGCCACGCGCGGTGGTAATTGCAAGCCATGCCGCCGAGGCTGATAGTGTGCAGCTCTTGCCGCGAAATACACTCATGTTTGAGCAACGTTAATTCGACGGGCACATCGTCAGGATGAGGAAGATAACGTCTCATGAACACGGACTCCCTGTGTCGGCCACTTGACACTGTTTCTCCCAGTATAGTGGTCGAATCGGAACTGACCGATTTCGACGCCGACCAACGGTTGCTGGCAATGAGCGGCATTTCACTGGTGATTTTTACCAGCGTCGGCTGTGCCAGTTGCCGTTTTGCCCGCGAGCAGTTGCCCAGGCTCGAACTGGCGGTCGATCGGCTGTGCTGGATCGATGCCGGAAGCAATGGCGGGGTGGTTGAGCGTTATCGGGTCTTTCATTTGCCGGCACTGTTTGTGGTGCGCGACGGTGAGTATTTCGGGGCGCTACAGTCGCGCCTGACCCGCACAGCGCTCAACGAGGCTGTGGAGCAGGCGTTGAATCGACCAGCAGAGGAGCTGCCATGACAGGCACAGTGGCCAAGCCGACAATCGGCATTATCGGTACCGGCGCGATCGGTGGTTTCTACGGGCTGATGCTGGCGCGTGCCGGCTTCGATGTGCATTTTCTGTTGCGCAGCGAGTTTTCAGCGGTGGCCGAACGCGGCTTGCATCTTGACCATGCGTCGTTGGGCCCGCTGACCCTGAACCCGGTCCAGGCCTATTCGTCGGCTGCCGACATGCCGCCCTGTGACTGGCTGCTGGTGGGCGCCAAGACCACCAGCAACGCGGACCTGGCACCGGCCATTATTCAAGCCGCGGCACCTGATGCCAAAGTGCTGTTGCTGCAAAATGGCCTGGACGTCGAAGACCATCTGCGCGAGTTGCTCCCCGATTCGCTGCACCTGCTGGGCGGGCTTTGTCTGATCTGCGTCCATCGCGCCGGCCCCGGGGTCATCACCCATCAAGCGCTGGGGGCGGTGAATGTCGGCTACCACAGTGGCCCCGCCGCCGATGCACAGGTACGCATGAACATCGTCGAGGAGGGCGCCGGATTGTTCCGCACGGCCGGTATCGACGCCCAGGCCATGCCGAATCTGCAGCAGGCGCGCTGGCAGAAACTGGTCTGGAATATTCCCTACAACGGTCTGTCGGTGCTGCTCGGGGCCAGCACCACACCGTTGATGGCGGATGCCGACAGCCGCGCGCTGATTCAGGCCTTGATGGCCGAAGTGGTTCAGGGGGCCAAGGCTTGCGGTCATGACATGCCGCCGGGTTACGCCGATTATCTGTTCATGATGACCGAGAAAATGCCCGACTACTGGCCGAGCATGCATCACGATTTTCTGCACAAGCGGCCGCTGGAACTGGACGCCATCTACACTCGGCCACTGGCAGCGGCGAAGGCTGCGGGATGTGAGTTGCCGCGAATCGAGGCCTTGTATCGCAGCTTGAGTTTTATCGACYGACGTAACCACTGAGTCGGTCAAGAAGGGGGAAGGGCATGGCAAATGTCATAGACGACAAACTGGTGCTGGCGATTTCTTCGCGAGCGCTGTTCGACTTGAGCGARAGCCACAAGGTCTATCTGTCGAGCGGCGTCGAGGCTTATCGGCAGTACCAGATCGAACACGAAGACGAAATTCTCGAGCCCGGCGATGCATTCCCGTTGGTGGAAAAACTCCTGAACCTGAATACCCGTCTCGGCCGTGCCCGGGTCGAGGTGATCCTTGTGTCGCGTAACAGCGCCGACACCGGCCTGCGGGTTTTCAACTCGATTCATCACTATGGCCTGTCGATCTCGCGTGCGGCGTTCGTCGGCGGGCGCAGTCCTTATCCGTACCTCAAGGCTTTTGGTTGCGACCTGTTTCTCTCGACCCATGCCGAAGATGTGCGCAATGCGCTGGAGGCCGGATTCGCCGCAGCGACTATTCTATCGGGCGGTGCCAGTCGCGCCGCCAGCGATGAATTGCGCATTGCCTTCGACGGTGACGCGGTGCTGTTTTCCGACGAGTCGGAGCGGGTCTATCAGTCGGGAGGCCTGGCGGCGTTTCAGGCCAGCGAGCGTGAGGCGGCCCGCGAGCCTTTGCGTGGCGGGCCGTTCAAAGGTTTCCTCGCGGCGCTCAATCTGTTGCAGCGCGAGTTTCCCGATGATGCCTGTCCGATCCGTACCGCGCTGGTGACCGCGCGATCGGCGCCGGCCCATGAACGGGTGATCCGTACCTTGCGCGAATGGGACATTCGTCTGGACGAATCGCTGTTTCTTGGCGGCCTGACCAAATCAGCTTTTCTCGAAGCCTTTGCCGCCGACGTATTTTTCGACGATCAGGCAGGCCATTGCGAACTGGCCCGCGAAGTGGTCGCCACCGGGCACGTGCCCCATGGCATCAGTAACGAGCCGTCGGTTTAAAGCCCGGCGGTTCAATACGTTGCGCCGGGCGCCGCACTCGCCACGGCACTGCTAAGCTGAATCAATCTCCGCCATGTTGGCATTTGAGGAGGTCATATGATTCGTTCGATGCTGTATGCCACTGACTTGGGTCTGTACGCACCATTGGTGATGCAGCATGCCTTGGAACTGGCTCGAACATTCAATGCCGACTTGTATGTGGTGCACGCGGTAGAGCCCATGGGGCTGTTTGCCGAATCCGTGTTGCAACGCTATCTCGACGAGAAGGCCTTGAACGAATTTCACAGTCAAGGTCTGAACAATGTGATCGCCAATATTCAGCAACGGGTGCTCGACAACTTTCGCGAAGAGCTGGGGGATGAAGGAGAGCAGGATTTGCAGCGGATTCAGGCTGTGCGGGTGCTGCAGGGCGATCCGTCGCAGGTGATTCTCGACCAGGCGCAGAAACTCTCTGTCGATTTACTGATCGTAGGGAGTCACAGCCATGGTGCTGGACGTTTCTGCTACAGCCCAAAGCCTCTACACCTCGCAACCGGGCATCAGCAAACAGATTCGTCTGCTGGAAGACGAATTGGGGGTCGAGGTTTTCGCCCGCAGCGGCAAGCATCTGACCCGCGTTACCCCGGCTGGCGAGCGCATCATCACCACCGCCGGTGAGATCCTGCGCAAAGTTGAAAGCATCAAACAGATCGCCCAGGAATTCTCCAACGAGAAAAAAGGCACCCTGTCGATCGCCACCACCCACACCCAGGCGCGTTATGCATTGCCACCGGTGATCAGCAATTTCATCAAGCAATACCCGGATGTTGCCCTGCACATGCACCAGGGTTCGCCGATGCAGATCGCCGAGATGGCTGCGGACGGCACCGTCGATTTCGCCATCGCCACCGAAGCCCTGGAGCTGTTCGGTGATCTGGTGATGATGCCGTGCTATCGCTGGAACCGCTGCGTGGTCGTGCCTCAGGGCCACCCGCTGACCAAGCTGTCGAAGCTGACCCTCGAAGCCCTGGCCGAATACCCGATCGTGACGTACGTATTCGGTTTCACCGGCCGTTCGAAACTCGACGAAGCCTTCAGTCACCGTGGCCTGACACCGAAAGTGGTGTTCACCGCCGCTGACGCCGACGTGATCAAGACGTACGTTCGCCTGGGGCTGGGTGTGGGCATCGTGGCGAAAATGGCGGTCGATACCAAGCTCGATAGCGACCTGGTGGTGCTCGATGCCAGCGAGTTGTTCGAATCCAGTATTACCAAAATCGGTTTCCGTCGCGGCACTTTCCTGCGTGGCTTCATGTGCGACTTCATCGAGAAGTTCGCTCCGCACCTGACCCGCGAAGTGATGGCCAAKGCCATTCAGTGCCACAACAAACAGGAACTGGAAGAGCTGTTCGACGGCGTCGAACTGCCGGTCCATTAAGCGTCAACAGACGCTAGATCACCTCGGTGACAGCAAACTGTTGCCGAGCGCCCGCCACCAGAATCTCCACTTCATCCCCTTCGAACTTGCCCAGCAGGCTTTTACCCAGCGGCGAACGAGGGGTGATGACGGTAATCAGTTGCCCCACCAGATCAATCTTCAATCCGGCTGCGTCGGGGGCCAGGAACAGCCATTGTTCGCGACCCTTTTCGTCTTCCAGGCCGAGCAGGGCGCCGACCTCGATGCCGCGCCGCTCGTCATAAGGCCGCAGTGTCAGGTTCTGGCAAAGGGTCAATGACAGCCTGATTTCTTCCACTCGCCTGGCCTGCCCGGCCGCCAGATAAGACGCCTCCAGCCCCAGGGTGTCGTACTTGTTTTCGGCTATGTTTTCTTCGTGGGTCGCGGTTTCGTAAGCGGTTTGCGCGGCACGCTCGGCGATGTCGAGATCGATCCGCAGCTTGTCGATAATCAGTTGGTGGACGGTCGGCTTGTGCATAGAGAGCTTCATGATCAATCGCAGAATTGCAGGACGTTGGCGCGGCTTTTTTCGCTCGGCGCGGTCTGGTCCTGTTGCAGCCAGAACTGACATTTTGGATTGGCCAGATTGTGTTTGCTGCTTCTGGCCTGTTCCACCATTTGCTGCTGATCGTTTCTGCGCAGGTGTTCCTCGTACTGTTCGAACATCGGGTTTTGCGCAGCGGGTTGTTCAATCACCGGCGGCTTGGCCTGTTGCTCCACCGCCTGGGCCAAGGGTGCCAATTGCTCGTTGAACAACAGGCGCCAGGCGAGCCAGCAAGTCAGTGCGATCGCGATAAATCCCAGCCACAAACCGAGGGCGATGCTGCCGGTCAGTTGCAGCGCATTGAGCTGGATCGGCATGGAGCGGCGCGGGTGGGGACGGTAGGGCATGACTGCCTCCTGGCGGGTGGTCGCGGGCGAGTGGCGATTGTCGCACGAAGATTAATCGTCGTCGGCTCTTCTGCGCGGGGTAATTTATGCGGACAATCGGCGCTTTTGCCAACGGGAACCTGGAATGCCTGAAATGAAAACCCGCTGGGATATTTTTTGCACCGTGGTCGACAATTTCGGCGACATCGGTGTGACCTGGCGTCTGGCCCGCCAACTGGTGGCCGAACATTCAGTGACGGTGCGCTTGTGGGTCGATGACCTGCGGGCCTTCGAGCGGTTGTGTCCAGAAATCGACATCCACGCTACGCAGCAGTGGCAGCAGGGTGTCGAGGTGCGGCAGTGGTCAGCGCACTGGCAACCCACCGAAGCCGCGGATGTCGTTATCGCCGCGTTCGCCTGCCAGTTGCCGAGTGCTTATATGGAGGCCATGGCCGAGCGGGAAAAGCCGCCGCTGTGGATGAACCTCGATTATCTGAGCGCCGAAGACTGGGTCGTCGGTTGTCACGGCTTGCCGTCGGTGAAGTACAAGAACGTGCAGAAGTTCTTTTTCTTCCCGGGTTTTCGCAAGGGCACCGGTGGCTTGCTGCGCGAGAGGGGGGTGCTCGAACGACGTCGGCAGTTTCAGCAAAGTCCCGAGGCTCAGCGAGAGTTCCTGCAAGGCCTGGGGGTTGAACGCGCCCCGAATGCACAGCTGATCTCGCTGTTCGCCTACGAGAATAACGGGCTGGCCAGTTGGCTCGACGCCATGGCTGCCGACTCGACGCCCACTCATCTGTTGGTGCCCGAGGGGCGGATTCTCGGCGACGTCGAACGCTGGCTCGCAGTGGACGGGCTGACGGCCGGCGCGGTGCATGTGCGCGATGCCCTGACCGTGCAAGTGCTGCCGTTCGTCCGGCAGGATCAATATGACCTGCTGCTGTGGAGCTGCGATTTCAACGCCGTGCGCGGCGAAGATTCCTTTGTTCGCGCGCAATGGGCAGGCCGGCCAATGCTCTGGCACATCTATCGGCAGGACGAAGATATCCACCTGGACAAGCTCGACGCCTTCCTGACCCTGTACACCCAAGGCCTGTCCAAACCTGCTGGCGAGGCGATCAGCGGTCTATGGCGGGCATGGAATGCAGGTGAGACAATGGGCGAGTACTGGAAATCAACCCGCAAACATTGGCCGGAACTGGAAAAACATGCCGAGGCGTGGTGTCTGGAACAAGCCTTGCAGGCAGATCTTGCCGCAGCGCTGGTACAGTTTTACCTAAATTGGATATGATACGCGGCCTAGATTTTTGTAAATCCCATCCAAATTCGGATATTCGCAATGAAAACTGGTAAAGAACTGAAACCCGGTATGGTGATCCGTATCGACAACGATCCTTGGCTGGTTCAGAAAGCTGAATTCACCAAGTCGGGTCGTAAC
>NZ_JBFTMK010000385.1:0-4885 GCF_056396965.1 Pseudomonas sp. 05N434 | reverse complement strand
CATACCACCCTGACCCTGATTGACGCCGGTCAACAGGTGCTGGTCCTCGATAACTTGTGTAACAGCTGCCGCGAATCGCTCGCGCGCCTGGAGTATCTGACTCGCAAGCGAGTCGACTTCATTGAAGGTGATATCCGCGATAACCACCTGCTCGATGATATCTTCAGCCGCTACGACATCGATGCCGTGGTGCACTTTGCCGGTCTCAAATCCGTGGAGGAAAGCATTCGAAAGCCGCTCGACTATTACGCCAACAATGTCATTGGTACGCTCAATCTTTGCCATGCGATGGCCCGATTCGAGGTCTTCAAACTGGTGTTCAGCTCATCGGCCACCGTGTATGGCATTCCCCGACAGATACCGCTCATTGAAGATCTGGGCACAGGCAAACCGATCAATCCCTATGGTCGCACCAAGCTGCTGATCGAAGAGTTGCTCACCGACTTGTGCCTGTCCGATCCGCAGTGGAGCATTGCGGTGCTGCGCTACTTCAACCCGATTGGTGCTCACGATAGCGGGCTGATCGGGGAAAACCCCAATGGCAAGCCCAACAATCTGCTGCCTTGCCTGACACGAGTCGCGATGAGGCAAATGCCCGAACTCACCGTATACGGCAGCGACTATCCCACCGTCGACGGAACGTGCGTGCGCGATTACGTCCATGTGGTCGACCTTGCCGAAGGCCATCTCAAAGCGTTGCGGGCGTTGCAGAACAGAAACGGTATCCACGTCTGGAACCTGGGAACAGGCATTGGCCACAGCGTGCTGCAAATCATCCGCAGCTTCGAGGACATTACCGGTATTACCATCCCGTTCCGGTTCGCGCCACGCCGTGTCGGCGATATCGCCGAATGCTGGGCCGACCCCACCAAGGCAGGGCGTGATCTGGGCTGGTACGCACAGCGCGACCTGATGCAGATGATCATCGACACTTGGCGATGGCAAATGTGTAATCCGCACGGATACCGCTCCCAACCCGGATTGGCCGCATCGATTGTGTTAAAGCAATGGGTATGAGCAGGTCCATTTTTTTGGCAGCCCTGGTATCGGTTGTGTGCTACGCGTCGGGGGGCACTCCCCCGCCGCTGGCCAACGGCCTGGTGCTGTGGCTCGATGCTGCCGATGCTTCAAAAATGACCTTCGATGCCCAGAACCACCTCCTGCGGTGGCACGACAAGTCCGGCAAATCCAATGACGTTACCGTAGACGATGCCGCAGGCGCCGCACTTCCGCTGCGTGTGGAGGACGCCATGAATGGCCATTCGGTGGTGCGTTTGAGTGGCTCGTCAGCGTTCCTTGGCAAGACAATTCGTGCCGCAAAAGGCCCCATGACCTTATTGATCGTGTCACGCAGAGTGAACGGGCAAAGCGGCGGCGAGACCTGGCAGCGGCTGTTCAGCTCGCGCCCGTGGATCGCTGAAAACGACAACGTGGCACCGAATTTCGCGATCAGCGTGCAACAGCCCACCGCCTACGATCCAACCCTGTTTGTTCTGGAACTCAACGACGTACCTATAGGCCCGTTTGCGGTGGGGCGCAATGTGGTCGGTAGCACTGAAGACTTGCGTGGCGACATCGCGGAAGTGTTGGTGTATGACCGTCACCTGGCCTCTCTGGAGGAACGGCAGCGCGTGTTTCAGTATCTGGCGCAAAAGTGGTCCCTCGCTATCCCCAAGGCTGCCAATTCCTGGACCCGTATCGGCCCCCTGGACGCTGTACCGCAGCGGATCAATGCCGAACTGCCGTTGTCCGATCAGGCCAATGTCGGCCAATGGAGGGTGGACAGCCAATTTTCCGACGACTTCAACGGTGCGACCCTTAACACCAGTCTCTGGCACGTCAACAATGCCACGGGCACCGAATCGCTCGGGCGTAAACCGGCGCTGTTCACGCCGAACAATGCCTACCTGAGCGATGGCAATCTGAACATCGTTTTCCGCAAGGAAAACGTGCCGCAAAAGTACGTTCGGCTGGGTTACCAAGGCTATAGCTCGGCGATGGTCCGCACGATCGAGCGCAGTTTTTACGGCTACTACGAAGCCCGCGCCAAACCCATGGAATCGGCGGGTTCCAGCGCCTTCTGGCTAGCGTGGACGGGGCTTGCCGACAATGCCACGGAGATCGACATATTCGAGATCGGCGGCAAGACCAAGGGCGCCGCCTTCGACCGCCTATACAACATGAACGCCCATGTCTGGGCCACGCCACAGAGCACCGCCCACCTCAGCGACGGCAGCAGCTGGATTGCCCCGTGGCGCCTGGCCAGCGACTTTCATGTCTACGGTTTTGACTGGCAACCCGACACCTTGCGCTGGTACGTAGACGGCGTCCTGGTGCGAGAGGCCAAGAACACCCACTGGTTCTTCCCGATGCAAATCAACTTTGACAGCGAGGCCATGTGGAATTGGTTCGGCGTTGTCGACGACGCCGATCTGCCCTCCACTTTCAGCGTGGACTACCTCAAGGTGTGGCGGCGCGGTCGATAGCCGGGTCTTGATCCAGCGTCTTTGAATTTGATCCTTCCCCTTCCATCCTTGCTCAGCGGCAGATTCACTACATCAGCCATCGGATTCGGCCAAGGGATGAAGCCGATGGTTATTCGTGTTGCTCAGCGGACAAACGCCATCGGGCAGCACATGGGTGCCGGTCAGGCGTTTCGCCGCTACAATGCGCACCTTGACCGTGACAAGCCAGACTAAAAAAACATGTCCCTACCCAAGCATCACCTGGAATTGCTCAGCCCCGCCCGCGACGTGGCCATCGCCCGCGAGGCCATCCTGCATGGCGCCGACGCGGTGTACATCGGCGGCCCGAGCTTCGGCGCCCGCCACAACGCCTGTAACGAGGTGAGCGATATCGCCCAATTGGTGGAATTCGCCCGTCGCTATCACGCGCGGGTGTTCACCACCATCAACACAATCCTGCATGACAATGAGCTGGAGCCGGCGCGCAAGCTGATCCACCAGTTGTATGACGCCGGCGTCGATGCGCTGATCGTCCAGGATCTGGGCGTGATGGAGCTGGACATTCCGCCGATCGAGCTGCACGCCAGCACCCAGACCGACATCCGCACCCTGGCGCGGGCGAAGTTCCTCGATCAGGCTGGTTTCTCGCAACTGGTACTGGCCCGCGAGCTGAACCTCCAGGAGATCCGCGCGATTGCCGACGAGACCGACGCGGCCATCGAGTTTTTCATCCATGGCGCGCTGTGCGTGGCGTTCTCCGGCCAGTGCAACATCTCCCATGCGCAGACCGGCCGTAGCGCCAACCGTGGCGACTGCTCCCAGGCCTGCCGCCTGCCCTACACCCTCAAGGATGAAAAAGGCGGTGTGATCGCCTACGAAAAACACCTGCTATCGATGAAGGACAACAACCAGAGCGCCAACATCCGCGCGCTGGTGGAAGCCGGTGTACGCTCGTTCAAGATCGAGGGGCGCTACAAGGACATGGGCTATGTGAAGAACATCACCGCCTACTATCGCCAGCGCCTGGACGACGTCCTCGAAGACCGTCCGGACCTGGCTCGCGCTTCCAGCGGCCGCACCGCGCACTTCTTCCTGCCCGATCCGGACAAGACTTTCCATCGTGGCAGCACCGACTACTTCGTCAGCGAGCGCAAGATCGACATCGGCGCCTTCGACTCGCCGACCTTCACCGGCCTGCCGGTGGGCGTGGTGGAGAAAGTCGGCAAGCGCGACCTGCTGGTGGTCACCCACGAACCGCTGTCCAACGGCGACGGCCTCAATGTGCTGGTCAAGCGCGAGGTGGTGGGCTGGCGTACCAACATCGCCGAGCCCAAGGGCGAGTTCGAAGAAGACGGTGAAAAGCGCTACCGCTACCGTGTCGAGCCCAACGAAATGCCAAAGGGGCTGCACCAGTTGCGGCCGAATCACCCGCTGAGCCGCAACCTCGACCACAACTGGCAGCAAGCCCTGCTCAAGACCTCCGCCGAGCGCCGGGTGGGTCTGGCCTGGGTCGCTCGCCTGCGTGAGGATCGCCTGGAACTGACCGCCACCAGCGAGGAAGGTGTCAGCGCCAATGTCGCCCTCGACGGTCCATTCGGCCTGGCCAACAAGCCGGAACAGGCCCTGGAGCAACTGCACGACTTGCTCGGCCAGTTGGGCACCACGCAATACCACGCCACGGATATCAAGCTGGATGCACCGCAGGCGTATTTCATCCCGAACTCGCAGCTCAAGGCTTTGCGCCGCGAAGTCATCGAAGCGCTGACCACGGCCCGCATCGAAGCCCACCCACGGGGTGGTCGCAAGGCCGAGACCAATCCGCCACCGGTGTACCCGGAGTCCCACCTGTCGTTCCTGGCCAACGTCTACAACCAGAAAGCCCGCGACTTCTATCACCGGCACGGCGTCAAGCTGATCGACGCGGCCTATGAGGCTCAYGAGGAGACCGGCGAGGTGCCGGTGATGATCACCAAGCACTGCCTGCGTTTCTCCTTCAACCTCTGCCCCAAGCAGGCCAAGGGCGTCACCGGCGTGCGCACCAAGGTCGCGCCGATGCAGCTGGTGCACGGTGACGAGGTATTGACGTTGAAGTTCGACTGCAAGCCTTGCGAGATGCACGTGATCGGCAAGATGAAGGGGCACATCCTTGGTCTGCCGCAACCGGGCAGCGTGCAGCCGGTTGTCGGGCACATCAGCCCTGAAGACCTGCTCAAGACCATCCCTCGCGCGCCCCACTGAGTGACGGGCGAGCGCGCCGCTACGGCGTCGCGCTCGCTGTTCACTTAAGCCGTAATGCGATCTGTAGCAGCTGCCGAAGCCTGCGTTCGTCCTGTAGCAGCTGCCGAGCTCGCGAGGCTGCGTTCGGCTGCGCAGCAGTCGTAAAATCAGGCACTGCGGTCCGTCAGGCGCACCGTGCATTC
>NZ_JBFTMK010000384.1:0-4935 GCF_056396965.1 Pseudomonas sp. 05N434 | reverse complement strand
AACCAGACCCCGGCCAGGGCGCAGACACCGGCCGGTACCAGCACCGCAAACAGCGGCGAGAAACCGAACACCWGGCTCGAAGGCCCGAGCAAATCCTGGACGATACGGAAAGTGAAGCCCACCAGTACGCCAGTGAAGACCCGCTGACCGAGGGTCACCGACCGCAGCGGACCGAAGATGAAGGAAATCGCCATCAACACCAATGCAGCGGTCACCAGCGGCTGCAACACCTTTACCCAAAACGCCAGCCAGTAACGACCGTTGCTCAGGCCCTGGTCAGCCAGGTAGTGGATGTAATTCCACAGACCGCTGATCGACAACGACTCGGGCGCCATCACCACGGTACTCAGCAGTTGCGGGCTCAGGGCTATTTCCCAGCGCTCCACAGGGGCAGTCACCACTTCGGTACTTTTGTCATGGAACAGCGTGGTCGTGACATCGGTCAGTTGCCAGTGATCGGTATCGAATTCCGCACGTTTGGCGAAGCTCGAAGACAGCATGTGGYGTTGATCGTCAAAACGATAACGGGTCACGCCGTACAGCAGACCGTTGGGTTGCACGGAGTTGACGTGAATGAACTCATCACCCTGACGGTGCCACAAACCGTGCTTGGCGCTTTGCGCATCGCCACTGCCCTGGGCCAGCGAGCGGTTGGCTTGAGCGGTGATTTCCGTGGCCGGCGCGACGTACTCGCCAATTACCAGCCCTACCACCATCAGGATCAGCATCGGCTTCATCACGGCCCAGACGATCCGACCGAYGGACACACCGGCGGCACGCATGATGGTCAGCTCGCTGTGACTGGCCAGACTGCCGAGGCCAATCAGGCAACCGATCAGCGCCGCCATCGGCAACATGTCGTACAGGCGGCGCGGCGCGGTCAGCAACACGTAACTCAGTACATCCATCAACGTGTAGGTATCGCTGACGTCGCTCATCTCATCGATGAAGGCGAACAGCGTTGCCAAGCCCAGAATGATCCCAAGCACCGCCAGGATCGCGATGAACACGCTGCTACCGATGTAGCGATCGAGCTTATCCACGGGCCACCTCCAGCGCGCTGCGGCGACTCGCCATCTTCAAGCTCAGCGACTCCCAATACAGCAAGCCAAGACCGATGGCCAGGAAGATTGCATGCACCCACCACAAGCCCAACACCGGCGGGATCTTGCCCTTTTCAAGGGCGCCGCGAGCGGCAATCAGGATGGTCAGGTAAGCCATATAAAGAAGAATCGCCGGCAGCAGCTTGAGGAAACGGCCCTGGCGCGGGTTGACCCGCGACAGCGGCACCGCCATCAGGGTCACGATGAAGACCAGCAACGGCAGGGACAGGCGCCATTGCAGTTCGGTACGCGAGCGGATGTCGTCGCTGCTCAGCAAGGAACTGGTGGTCATCGCATCGCGGTCGGTCACTTCGTCGCTGACGTCCGGCTTGGCCAGCAATACGCCGTACTCGTCGTACYTGATGGCGCGGTAGTCGGCCTGACCCGGATTACCGTCGTAGCGGTAGCCGTTGTCGAGGATCAGGTAACGGTTGCCATCGGGCCTGATTTCCTGATGGCCCTTCTCGGCTACCAGTACGGAAATCCCCCGATCCTTGTTGTCGGAACTGACATTCTTTTGYGAAATGAACACGCCGCCCAGATTGATGCGGTCATCCGACAGTTGCTCGGTGTAGGTCACCCGAGTGCCGTCGCGCAAGGCCTGGAAGCGACCCGGCTCGAGGGTGTCGAACTCGGTCAGTGCATCCTGCTTGTTCAACAGCAGCTGGAACTGGTTGGCACCTTGCGGTGCCAGGCTCAGGCTCAGCCACGCCACGATCAGGGCAACCAGGGTGGCCGGAAAAAGAGTCATGGCGAACAGACGCTGCTGGCTCATGCCAGTAGCAGACAACACGGTCATTTCGCTTTCGAGGTACAGACGACCGTAGGCCAGCAAGATCCCGAGAAACAGCCCCAAAGGCAGAATCAGCTGCAGGAAGCCCGGCAGGCGATAGCCCATGATCAGGAACAGCGAACCTGGATCCAGGAGCCCAGAGGCCGCCTGGGCGAGGTATTTGATGAAGCGTCCGCTCATGATGATGACCAGCAGCACGGCGCTGACGGCGCTCAAGGTCAACAGGACTTCGCGGGATAGATAACGGAAGACAATCAAACCAGACACTCCAGGGTTGTCAGGCTAAGCGGCCAAACAAACAAACGTATCAGCCGGCCCGCAGGGCAGGGCCGCCGAAAAAGATGGCGCATTATCCTGTGATTGAGTGCGCCTGTCACTGCGCATGCTCAAGCAAGCACCTGAACCGCTGAAGTTCGCATATCCGAGGGTTGTCAGGCGCAGGCAGCGAGGTTCAAACTGCGGCCTTTGTCGCTGGCAACACACCGGCGCCTTTCTACTTATAGGCAAGCCTCTGCGCGTCGCGCAGTTTGACCATTAATTCAGGGACCCGGACATGGAACTGGTTGTAAAAAGCGTTAGCCCGGAAACGTTGAAGACCGCCACGTTGGTAGTCTCCGTCCGCGAAGGCCGCAAGCTCGGCACCGTTGCCAAACAACTCGACGAACTGAGCGGCGGCGCTATCAGCGCAGTGCTCAAGCGCGGCGACCTGGCCGGCAAAGTCGGCCAAAGCCTGTTGCTGCACAGCCTGCCCAACCTCAAGGCCGAACGCGTGCTGCTGGTGGGCGTGGGCAAGGATGAAGAACTGGGCGATCGCCCGTTCCGCAAAATCATCGCCGGCATCCTCAATACCCTGAAAGGCCTGGGCGGCAGCGATGCAGTGCTGGCCCTGGACGAAGTGGTGGTCAAGGGCCGTGACAGCTATGGCAAGACCCGCCTGCTGGCCGAAACACTGGTGGACGGCGAGTACATCTTCGAACAGTTCAAGAGCCAGAAAGCCGACCCGCGCTCCCTGAAGAAAGTCACTCTGGTGACCATCAAGGCGGCACAGGCTGAAGTCGAACGCGCCGTGGCCCACGCCACCGCGATCGCCAACGGCATGGCCTTCACCCGTGACCTGGGCAACCTGCCGCCGAACATCTGCCACCCGACATTCCTTGGTGAACAAGCCAAGAACCTGGGCAAAGAGTTCAAAAGCCTGAAGGTCGAAGTCCTCGATGAGAAGAAGATCAAGGACCTGGGCATGGGTTCGTTCTACGCCGTTGGCCAGGGCAGCGCCCAGCCACCGCGCCTGATCGTCATGCAATACAACGGCGGCAAGAAATCCGAGAAGCCGTACGCCCTCGTCGGCAAAGGCATCACCTTCGACACCGGCGGCATCAGCCTCAAGCCAGGCGCCGGCATGGATGAGATGAAGTACGACATGGGCGGCGCCGCCAGCGTGTTCGGCACCCTGCGTGCCGTGCTTGAGCTGAAACTGCCGATCAACCTGGTGTGCATCCTGGCCTGCGCCGAGAACATGCCGAGCGGCAACGCTTCGCGTCCGGGCGACATCGTCACCACCATGAGCGGCCAGACAGTTGAAATCCTCAATACCGACGCCGAAGGCCGTCTGGTGCTGTGCGATGCCCTGACCTACTCCGAACGCTTCAAGCCGCAAGCGGTGATCGACATCGCCACCCTGACCGGTGCTTGTGTCGTGGCACTGGGCGCCCACACCTCGGGCCTGCTGGGCAACAACGACGAACTGATCGGCCAGCTGCTGAGCGCCGGCCAAGCCGCCGACGACCGCGCCTGGCAACTGCCGCTGTTCGATGAGTATCAAGAGCAGCTGGACAGCCCGTTCGCCGACATCGCCAACATCGGCGGCCCGAAAGCCGGCACCATCACCGCCGCCTGCTTCCTGTCGCGCTTCACCAAGAACCTGAACTGGGCACACCTGGACATCGCCGGCACAGCCTGGACCAGCGGCGGCAAGGACAAGGGCGCCACTGGCCGTCCGGTTCCCCTGCTGACCCAATACCTGCTGGACCGCGCCAAAGCCTGAAACCGATGACTTGCAGCGGCGTCACTCTCGGGTGACGCCGCTTGCAACTCAGGAACCGCAATGACCAAAGTCGACTTCTATATCCTGCCCAGCGCCGATCCTTCGGCGCGGCTGGATTTCGCCTGCAAGCTCACCGAAAAAGCCTGGCGCATGGGCCACCGCATTTACCTGCATTGCAGCGATGCCGCCCAGCGTGATGCGCTCGATGCGCGGTTGTGGGCGTTCAAGGGCGAAAGCTTCGTGCCCCACGGCCCTGCCGAAAGCGAGCCGGACGGTTTGATTGTGTTGGGTCTTGGCGATGACTGCGGTCAGCATCAGGATCTGCTGGTCAATCTCGACCTGAAAGTCCCGGCCTTTGCCAGACAATTCGCCCGCGTGGCGGAAGTGGTGGTGGAAGACCCGGCGATTCGTGCGGCTGCGCGGGAGAGTTTTCGTTTCTACCGCGAACAGGGCTATCCTCTGCAAGATCACCGTTTACAGCGACTCTGAGCATTCCGATGGACACTCCAAAACCACCGCAAAAGTCCGTGCACCTGCTGGAAGACCTTGAGTCGATCCGCCAACTGCTCGGCGATGACAACCTGCAACCGCCGTTGCTGACCGACGCCGTCATTGAAGGCGACCAGGAACAGATTCCCATGCTGTTCGACACCGTCGGCCATGCGCCCCAGGTCGAACCGCCACCACCCGCCCCGGCCGCCCAGCCGGCCCCTGCCGCCAACAAGGGCCCCGATGCCCTGTTGCACCTGGATAGCGAGCTGCGCGCCGCCGCGCAATTGATCATGCAAGACGTGATCGACGACTTCGCCCCGCACATCGAAACCGAAATCAAACGCCGCCTTGATGCACGGATGGAACGGTTGCTTAGCCAGTACGAGTAACCTTGAGCCGAGCGGGCTTCTGTGGCGAGGGAGCTTGCTCCCGCTCGGCTGCGAAGCAGCCGCAAAACCCGAACACTCGGTGTACCTGATACACCTGACTTGATGGTCCGGGGC
>NZ_JBFTMK010000383.1:0-6179 GCF_056396965.1 Pseudomonas sp. 05N434 | reverse complement strand
GCTCATGGTGTGTTCCCCTCATGGTGACTAGAGACAGGCAACACAAATAGCCCCGGGCGACGCGCAATGAAAGTGCCTATACGAAGGCTTTACGGCACTTGTCGTGATCGATATGAACACCTTATTAATTTATGATCCCAGCCTTTCCCCCGCCGATTCCGAGCTGCCATGAACACCGTCATCCGCCACGTCATTCCCGCTGACCTGGACCGTTGCTACGCCATCGAAACCGTTGCCTACGAAGGCGACGAAGCCGCCACCCGCGAGAAAATCGCCACCCGCATCGCCACTTGGCCCGAGGGCTTCATCGTCGCCGAAGTGGATGGCGTTGTAGCCGGTTTCGTCAATTCCGGTGCGGCGTTTGAGGTGGAAATGTCGGACGAGGCGTTCAAGGAACTGATCGGCCACGACCCGGCCGGCCCGCACGTGGTGATCATGTCGGTGGTGGTGCATCCGGATTATCAAGGGCAGGGCCTGGCGAAACACTTGATGGGAGAATTCATCCAGCGCATGCGCGCACTGAACAAGGCCAGCATCCACCTGATGTGCAAAGAGCGGCACATTGCGCTGTATGCCGGGTTTGGTTTTGCCTACATCAAGCCTTCGGCGTCTGACCATGGCGGGATGGCGTGGCATGAGATGGTGTTGGCGCTGTAGCAGAAGAAAATGATTTCTTGTGATAAGTTTTTTAATGGCCTAAATTCAGACCTTGTTGCGCTGATCATCCTGTTCGGATGGCGAGCAGAGGAGTGAACGATGCGAGTTGAAACAATCAGTTTTGTTAAAAAAAATGCGGCAGCGCTGGATCTCTCCGAGCCCATGCTGGTCACTCAGAATGGCGTTCCGGCCTATGTGATCGAGTCTTACGAAGAGCGTAAACGTCGAGACGAGGCGATCGCTCTGATCAAGCTGCTGTCGTTTGCCTCCCGAGACAAGGACCAGGGAAGGCTTATTTCTGGCGACACTCTCTTGGACAGGCTGGCCCAGCGACGTCAATTGTTGCAAGACGATAACGATGCCTGAAACCTATAGGGTGGAGTTTGCGACCGCTGCGGAACATGGTGTGATTTCGCTTGAGCACTATCTGACTCAGCAATGCGGCCGCAAAAAAGCGGCTGAAATGGTCGATCAATTGGTCATGCAGATCGTCACGGCTCTCGGCAGTCAGGCTCATGTTTACGGCGTTTGTCAGGAAGCAGCGTCCCTTGGGGTGACTCATTTTCGTGAGTACCTGCCTTTGGGACAGCGGGTTTTGTATGAAGTATTCCCGGGCGAAAACCTTGTCGTGGTCGCCTTGATCATCGGCCAGCGTCAAAGTATCGAGAAGCAACTGCTCGATTACTGCCTATTGCTCTAATCGTTCGCTACATCCTAAAAGGGTTGCCACAAGGCAACCCTTTTCAGTTGTGATCAGTAAAGACTATCGCGCACTCTCGCCGGCGCTTCCCGGTCGTACGTCTCGGCATCGAACTGCCCATCGTTCAGCCGTTTGTGAAACGCCCCTGCCGTCGGCAGGGCAGAGCGGTCGAGGTAGCGTTCAGGGTTCCACAAGTCCGAACGCACAATCGCTTTCGAACAATGGAAATACGCCGCTTCCACCGTCACCAGCATTACCGTGCGCGCTGGTTTGCCATTGACGGCAAAACTCTCCAGCAATGCGGGCTCGGCGCTGATCTGCGCTGTGCCGTTGACCCGCAACGTCTCGCCAATTCCCGGAATGATGAACAGCAGCGATACCCGTGAGTCGAGCACGGCATTGCGCAGCGTGTCGATGCGGTTGTTGCCGGGGCGATCCGGGATCGCCAGCGTGCGCTCATCGATGATCCGCACAAAACCCGGCGTATCGCCGCGCGGTGAGCCGTCCATGCCGTCGGGGCCGACCGAGCTGATAATCACCAGCGGCGAGGCACGGACCATCGCCTGATAGTCCTCGTTCAAAAACGGGATCTGCTTGCGCACCGCGCGCTCATGGGGCAGGCCGTAGATCGCTTCCAGCGCTTCGATTGAGTTCAACATTCGTTCATCCCTCCATGAATCAGAAAACCAGTCCCATCCGTCGTTCGTAACCGATCCGGCCTTTGTACGCTTCGCCGCTGTCGACAAAACCGTATTTGGCATACAGCGCGATGGCCGATTCATTGTCGGCATCCACCGATAACTCCAGCCCCTTGATCTCCGGCCAGGCCTGGCGCGCAACCTCGGGCAGGGCTTGCAGGCAGGCCTTGCCGTAACCTTTGCCCTGGGCGCGGTGATCGACTTGCAGGGCGTGCAGGGTGGCGCTGTGTTCGTCGGCCCAGGCCGGCAGCACCGGCGGGCGCTTGAGCAGCAGGAAGGCCACCGGAACCTCTTCGGCCAGCAGGGCAAAGCCTTTGACGCCGGGCCCCGGTTTGGACAGCAAGGTGTGCAATGCACCGTGGATGTCGCCGGAGAATCTGATTTGTTCGGCGTGGATTTCGATGGCCTCGACCTGTCGGCGCTGCAAGGCGTTCAGGCTTTCGTAAGGCACGAGTCGGGCTGTCACTGGAGTGTCCTTTTTCCAACACAAATGAGCCTCGGATTCTAGCGAGTTTGCCTCCATGGATTATTTTTATTTCGGTTGTCGATTTGGCTTTTCGCCAGACGACTAAAGGTGTCTTCAACAAAAAAACGTGGAGAACCCTCATGAACGCTCAGACACAAATCCATAACTTGATCGAGAACTACCGTCAGGCGGTCATCGCCAAGGATGTGGAAAAGGTCATGGCCCTGTACGCCGACGACATCGTCTCCTTCGATGCCGTCAAAGCCCTGCAATTCAAGGGCAAGGCGGCCTACCGTGCGCATTGGCAGGAATGCATGGAGATGTGCCCCGGCCCGCATATTTTCGAGTTCCATGAAATCAACGTCGTGCCGTCGCAGGAGATCGCTTTCGCTCACTGGCTGGCGCATTGCGGCGGCACCAATGAAAAGGGTGAAACCCAGGCGTGCTGGATGCGCGTCACCGCGTGCTATCGGCAGGAAGCGGGGCTCTGGCAGATCGTCCACGAACACTGGTCGGCTCCGTTCGACATGACCAGCGGCGCGGCGCTGTTCAACCTGGAACCCTGATGGTCGGGTTGTTTATCGGAAAGCAGCGCCAAAGCGCCAATCGACAGCCATAGTTGATCAGTTCGGTCACGGCAAAGCCGCCTGAAATGGAGAGTCCCATGAAGTATCTATGCCTGGTCTACAGCAACGAGCACGAATTGCACTCGCTGCCCGAAAGCCCCAACGACGCCGAGTGCATGGCCTATGCCGAGTCGATCCAGGGCAGCGGCCGGATGATCGCCGCCGAAGCGCTGGAGTCGGTGCAGACCGCGACCACCGTGCGCATGCGCAACGGCAAAATGTCGATCACCGACGGCCCGTTCGCTGAAACCAAGGAGCAGTTGGCCGGCTTCTACCTGATCGATGCCAAAGACCTCAATGAAGCCCTCCAGGTCGCCGGTAACATTCCGGCGGCCCGGGTCGGCTGCGTCGAGGTGCGGCCCGTTCGCCAGTTAAATGTCTGAATAACTATCACAACAGGAGTTCTTTTATGAGTGTGCAATCCGTCCAGCGAAAAATGGCCCCAGGCATGCCGGACTGATGCCGGGCGAATCGGTACGGGCGCAAGTCGAGCAGGTTTACCGCGACGAGTCGCGGCGAATCCTGGCGACCCTGATCCGCTTGCTCGGCGATTTCGATCTCGCCGAAGAAGCGCTGCACGAGGCGTTCTTCGTCGCGGTCGAGCGCTGGCAGCGCGACGGTGTGCCGGACAATCCGCGCACCTGGCTGGTGTCTACTGGCCGTTTCAAGGCCATTGATGTGTTGCGCCGGCGCGCACGTTTTAACGCATCCCGGCCGGTGTTGATCGCTCAACTGGAGGCGCTGGAGCAGGCCGACTGGAGTGACGAAGACGTGGAAGACGATCGCCTGCGCCTGATCTTCACCTGTTGTCACCCGGCACTGGCGGCGGACGCTCAAGTGCCGCTGACCCTGCGTGAAGTCTGCGACCTGACCACGGAAGAAATCGCCCGGGCATTTCTCTCGGCGCCGGCCACCATCGCCCAGCGCATCGTGCGCGCCAAGGCCAAGATCCGTGACGCGAAAATCCCATACCAAGTGCCCACCCTGACGGAACTGCCCGAGCGACTCGACAGCGTGTTGCGGGTGATTTACCTGGTGTTCAACGAAGGGTATTCGGCGTCCATCGGCAACGAACTGATCCGTGAAGACCTGACGCGCGAAGCGATTCGTCTCGGTCGGTTGTTGATGGAGCTGTTGCCTGAACCGGAGGTGATGGGGCTGCTGGCGCTGATGCTGTTGCATGAGTCTCGGCGTCCGGCCAGGACCTCCGCGAGCGGTGAGCTGATTGTGCTGGATGAACAGGATCGCTCGTTGTGGAACGCCGAGCTGATTGCCGAAGGCTGCGCCTTGATTGAGCGGGCGCTGACGACACGGCGCTTCGGACCTTATTGCCTGCAAGCGGCGATTGCCGCGGTGCATGCCGAAGCGCCCTCGGCGGCAGAGACGGACTGGGCGCAGATTGTCGGTCTGTACGACGTGCTGCTGCGGGCGGTGCCGTCGCCGGTGATCGAACTGAACCGCGCGGCGGCGCTGTCCAGGCGCGATGGCCCACAGGCAGGGCTGACGTTGATCGAAGGGATTCTGGCCCGGGGCGAGTTGCTGGATTACCACCTGGCGCATTCGGCACGGGCAGAGTTTTGCCGGCAGTTGGGAAGGGTGGAAGAGGCTCCCCGCTGGCCCCGGCGGGTGCAAACGCGACCACAGTGCATCGACATACACCGGTTTTGGCCAGCCGCGCACTTTCAATTCCACCAACGAACCAGCCCCGAACCGCCCCACCAGCCATCGCGGCAACGGTGCCCAGCCGAACCCGCCCTGGGCCATTTCCAGCAGCATCAGGTAACTTGGCGCCGACCAGACCCGCCCCTTCGCGCGGCTTTCATACGGATTGACGATCGTCGCCAGACGCAGTTCGCGGTGCTGTTGCAGCACGTCCTGATCGATGTCGTTCAGCGTCGCCAATGGGTGCGCGTGGGACACGAACAGGGTGATTTCCGTGCGCTCGTCCACCGTCGAACTGACCAGATCCGGCGGGTAGCTGTCCTGCATTTCGGCGAAGGCGACGTGCGCGCGGCCGCGTTGTACCAGTGCCACGAGGTCATCGCATTCGGCGATCAGGCATTCAAGTTCCAGGTCCGGGTAACGCTGCTCGAAAGCACTGAGCGCCGCTTCGAAACGGTCGGACTGGTAAGTGTCGGAAATCGCCACGGTCAACTTTGGCTCGATGCCTTGGGACAGTTGGCTGGCGGTCATTTCCAGACGGCTGGTGGCGGCCAGAATCTCCTCGGCCCGTTGCAGCATGACGTGCCCGGCCGGGGTCAGGCTCGGCTTGCGGCTGCTGCGGTCGAAGAGGACAAGGTTCAGGTCGATTTCCAGGCTCGCCACGGCGGCGCTGATGGTCGACTGACTGCGCCCGAGCTTGCGCGCCGCGGCGGAAAACGAGCCTTGGGTCGCGGCCTCTACAAACGCCAGCAACACTTCGTGGGAAGCCATGAACTATCGCCTTGATCGATGGTTATTGGTTATGAAGTATCGGTTCGATGGCAGATCATGGCAACCACAGTCACTCAGGGAGTCTGGCCATGAACGCCAACAAATCCATCACTGAACGCATCTTCCAGGCCATCGGTTTCGAGCTGCTGGCCGTTTTGATCTGTACCCCACTGCTGGCCTGGATCATGGACAAACCCATGTTGGAAATGGGCGTGGCAACCGTGGCGATTGCAGCCCTTGCCCTGGCCTGGAACGTGGTCTTCAACGGCCTGTTCGACCGTTTGCTCAAGCGCTTCGCCATTGTGCGTAACGCTTGGATCCGCGTGGTGCATGCGCTGTTGTTCGAAGGCGGGCTGGTGGCGTTTGGGGTGCCGTTGATTGCCTGGTGGCTGAAGATCAGCCTGTGGCAGGCGTTCCTGCTGGACATTGGCGTGCTGCTGTTTTTCCTGCCGTACACCTACGTGTACCACTGGGGTTACGACGTGGTGCGGGAGCGGCTATTACTGCGCAGGGCTTGCGAAGGCTATTGAATGACCTGTAGGAGCGAGGCTTGCCCGCGAAAGCGGTTTCACAGTCAGAGTCATCGTTGAATGTGAAAC